>CAYHJT010000036.1:0-8609 GCA_964356985.1 Candidatus Woesearchaeota archaeon | reverse complement strand
AGGGCAATAGCCCACAATATAACTTTAATGAATTTAGACTTTTTCAACTAGGCCCAATGTCAATGAAAACACTTATTAAGTAATATTTTTCTAGACATTTTATGATACTCGGTTTTGTCGGCAAGCCTAGTTGCGGAAAATCAACAGTTTTCAAAGCTGCTACTCTAGCAGATGTTGCAATAGCCAATTATCCATTCACAACAATTGAAAAAAATGAAGGCGTTGGTTTTGTAAGGGTAGAATGCGTAGAGAAATTCTTCAATACAAAATGCAATCCAAGATTTGGTTATTGCGTTGATGGAACTAGATTTGTGCCTGTGCAATTAATTGATGTCGCTGGATTAGTTCCAGGTGCTCATCTAGGTAAAGGTAGAGGAAATCAATTTTTGAATGATCTTGCGCAGGCAGATGTTCTTGTTCATATTGTAGATAGTTCTGGTTCAATCAATGAACGCGGCGAGCCAGTCGATATGGGTTCATATGATCCTAGTAATGATATAAGATTTCTAGAAATAGAATTAGATATGTGGTATTTCGGATTGTTGAGAAAAGGATGGGAGAAATTCGCTCGTCAAGTACATCAGGAAAAGACCCCTATACAAAAAGCATTGTTCAAGCAATTATCTGGATTAAAAGTAACTGAATTCATGGTAGAGCATTCAATAAAAAAATTAAACTTGGTTGAAAATCCAGAACTATGGTCAGAATCTCAATTAAAGGATTTAACTCTTGCATTAAGGAGATTATCTAAACCGATGATTATCACGGCTAATAAAATTGATCTACCTGGAGCTTATGATAATTATCTTAGGATGAAAAAAGAATTTCCAGATTATATGATAATTCCTTGCTCTGGTGACAGGGAGTTGGCATTAAGAATAGCCGCTAAGCACAAAATGATTAACTATATTCCTGGATCAAAAGATTTCGAAATTCTTGTTGATTTAAATGACGCTCAGAAAAAAGCCCTAGAGTCAATAAAGAATGAAGTTCTAGACGAGATTGGTTCTACAGGAGTTCAAGAAGTTTTAGAATATGCAACATTTAATTTATGCAAGCAAATTGCAGTCTTTCCAGGTGGTTTAAATAAATTGACAGATCAATATGGAAATATTCTGCCAGACTGTTTCTTGATCAATGAAGGCTCAACCGCCTTGGATTTTGCTAATAGGATTCATACAGATTTAGCAAAGAATTTCATTCGTGCAATAGATGTAAAGACTCGAAAGGTTGTCGGCAAGGATCATGTTCTGAAAAATCTTGACGTCGTAGAAATAATAACTTCTAAATAATTTAAATAAAATTAAAATTTGAGATCATTCCAAGCTTTTGCGTAAATACTAATATTCCTAATATTAATAAGAATATTCCAACTATAATATTGAAGTATTTCAAAAAAGATTCATTTTTATTTATGAGATGAATTGCTTGCGTGGAAAATAATCCGATAATCAGGAAAGGAATTCCTAATCCCAATGAATAAGCAAACAACAGGTAAAAACTTTGTCCAGGATTTGTTAATGCTAGCGTCAATATTGTACCAAGAATCGCGCCAACGCAAGGACTCCATCCTACGGCAAAAGCTGCTCCAAATATGAACGATGTAAAATAACTTAGCTGTAGTCCCTTTATCTGTAATTTATGCTCTTTTTCAAGGAAAGGTATTTTTATCAATTTAAGAATGTATAAACCAAATATTATTATTGCGATTCCTCCAAGTCTGCTTAGCCATAATTGTGTTTGATATGAATTTGTTCTAAGTATTGTGTGAAGTAATACTCCTAAACCCGCGAATATAAAAGAAAAACCTAATACGAAAAAAACGCTATTAACAAACATTTTTATTTTAACTTTTGGAGATTTGCTGTTTGGATTAACTCCCACTAAATATCCCAAGAATGCAGGTATCAAAGGCATTATGCAAGGACTCAAGAAACTAAGAAATCCGGCAATGAACGCAGCTATGATACTTAATTCTACCATAACATTATACCTTTAAAATTTTTATAAATATTAATTTTTTTATCATATATTATCATCAATAAAAATAAAAAATAAATTAGCAGCAACCACAACTTCCGCTGCCACAATGACAATCGCTGTTTGCCTTTGCTGATTTTTTCTTTGTTTTTGTTGCCATAGTATCCTCCAAATAATAAACTCGATGCTTTATATTAAATAAAAATATTTTCTATTTTTAATGTTTATGGATTTACTATAAAGTAATCATTAAATACAATAGAATTGATATTCATAAAGTTTATAATGGGATTATTTATTATAATTTAAAAAAATTGGAGTGTGATAATATGAAAACTTATATATTAATATCTTTTTTAATATTATTGTTATTAATTTCTTCATGCACATCTAAAACTAACACTCAAAGCCAAGGGCCACCAATGCCCCCAATAGGAGAAACAAAAACATTCAATATTGAAGCAAATAATTTTGCTTTCTCACCAAATTCAATTGAAGTAAATAAAGGTGATACTGTAGTATTGAATATAAAAAGCCTAGACACAAATCATGGATTTTATTTGAAAGATTTTAATGTAGATAAAGAATTGCCTGTAGGTGAAGAAGTACAAGTAAAATTCTTTGCAGATAAGTCAGGAACTTTTAAATTTCGATGCAATGTGCCTTGTGGATCAGGCCATTTAGAAATGACTGGAACATTGATTGTTAAATAATTTTATTTTTAATTTATTTTTTATTTTAATACGTCAACATCATGCGGATGGCTTTCTCTTAATCCAGCTGAACTCATTTTTACAAATTCTGCATTTTTCTGCATCTCTTTTATGTTTTTAGAGCCACAGTATGATATTCCTGACTTAAGTCCATTTATCAATTGATTGACTACTTCTGAAACATATCCCTTATACGGAACCAGGCTTTCGACGCCTTCAGGAGTCATGTCCAATAAATCTGTGTCAAATTCATAATTATTATTTGCCTTTTGTTTTCTTTTCAAGTTAGCTTCAAATGAAGCCATTCCCCTATATATTTTATATCTTCTACCTTGGCGCATTATTATTGCTCCAGGGCTTTCTTCTGTTCCAGCTAACAAGCTGCCTATCATTACTGTAGATGCTCCAGCAGCTAAAGCTTTAGTTAGGTCACCAGAATTTTTTATACCGCCGTCAGCTATTATAGGAATATCCGCTTTTCTAGTTACTTTAATGGATTCCATTATTGCTGTTAATTGTGGAACTCCAGCCCCAGTTACAATTCTCGTTGAACATACCGCGCCGGGGACCCACCCCTACCTTGATCGCGTCGACTTCAGCTTTTATGAAATCTTTGCAACCTTCGGCACTTGCGACATTTCCAGCAATTAATTGAGCAGAACCAATATTTCTCCTTAATTCTGTTATTGCTCTTAATGATCTTTTGGAATGGCCGTGTGCAATATCTAAAACTAAAACATCGCAGCCTGCTTTCAATAATGCAAGAGATCTTTCAATGTAATCATCCTTAACGCCAATAGCAGCTCCAACCAATAATCTTCCTTTGAAATCTTTTGTAGCTAAAGGATATTTTTCCTTTTTCATTATATCTTTAGAAGTAACTATTCCTTTCAATTTTCCAGAATCATCCAGTAATGGCAATTTTTCTATTCTATGTTCCCTTAATACTTTTTTTGCGTCATCTATGGATATTCCAAATTTGGCTGTTACAAGATTTTCCTTTTTGGTCATGATTTCGCTTACTTTAGTTCTGGAATTGTCTTGAAACATTAAGTCTCGATGTGTTAAAATTCCGGAAATATTATCAGCATCATCTACAACAATTATACCTCCAACATCATAGTAATCCATTAAATAACGAGCATCTTTCAATGATTTATTCTGGTTTATTTTTATTGGATCTTCAATGATAAAAGATTCAGATCTTTTGACTTTTAGAACTTCTTCAACTTGCTTTTCAATAGGTAAGTATCTATGGATTATTCCAATACCCCCTTGCCTAGCAAGCGAAATTGCCATATTGGATTCTGTTACAGTATCCATATTGGCAGATATTATAGGAATATTAAGTTTGATTTTATTAGTAAGCATCGTTTCAACAGTGATATCTTTTCTAGAAGATACCGGACTTTTCTTAGGAACTAATAAAACATCATCGAATGTCAAGGCTTCTCTTATTTCCATTTAATACACCCCCAGAAACAGGTCTGCACTATAATGATTTCTTTATGCATTGCATTCTAGAAATATAAGAAATGGTATTTAAAGATTATTGAAGTGGAATAGCTAAATTAAATAAGAATTAATAAAATAATTTCAATCAAATAATTCTGTTTCATGCTCTATCGTATCCCATTCTTTTCCATCATGCATTGACTCATATACTTTATTTAAAACTTCTAAGTCAAGTCCAAAATATCTAGAAAAATTAAAATCTTTGTAATTTCTAATCGTGAAATCTCTTCTTTTCTTTGATTTTAAATCCCATTCCAGACCCATATGTCCTGCTCTAAAAACTAATCCTATTCTCGGTTTTTCCTTTCCAGATATTTCTATAGTTCTTGGAACTACAAATTCTTCTATTTTTCTAGCATTAGTAGCATCTCTTGCTTCTGTTATCGGATTTTGTGCTAAGAAACTAACATCTGAATAAATTCTTGATAGAAAAGAGTTTATTTTTTTAGATGTAAAACCATAATATAATAATATTGGTAATGTCGGAATTCTTGGGTAATCATTAAAAGCATCTCTAACAAATCTGATTAAATGATTTTAATCAATATTAGGTGTTCTTGGGTTATCCGTTAAGAAGATAGGAATCATTCTTTCTTTTGCGTATTTAACACCTGGACCCATGTGACAATCATTTTCTAAACCAAACCATTCACCAGAGAAAGTATAATTTCCAGGATCTTCTGTTCCTGTTTCAAGAACTAGCGAATCTAGGTCATGAAATATATTGTCTTTATTCTTAAGGATATGATTTCCTAATTGCAGTACATAATCTGCTTTTTCCGTTGAAAATTCTCTGTACGACATTTTAAAAACCAATAAAATTTTTCCAATTTTTATTTTATTAATAAATTATACCAATTACTTGGTATTTGATTTGAGAGCATCTTACTTTTTCCGGGTCAACTACCGGATTATTATCGCCTTTTAATGTGAAATATTTTCCAGATGCATCTTCCTGAACTGTCATTACTCTATGGACTACTAAAGCCTTGCTAGCCCAATTGGCCTCGTAAACTATAATGTCTCCAGATTCTATCTCGTCACATTTAGGAACTATTTCAATTCCATTTGACTTAGAACTTAATGTTGGTTCCATGGAATGAGTGTCAGCGTATTGGCTCCAATCGGCATTTTTTACATTGATTAATACATAGTCATTGTTAACTATGATTTGATCTTGCTTGACATAGTCTTGAGGGCTATTTTTAGCTGTAGATCCTTGAGAAGGATTTTCCTTGTTTAATGTAACATATTCACTATAAACAAGTCCGGTAAAAGATAATATCAAAATAAAGCTAATTATAAATAGAATTATTATTGATCTTTTTAGTATATTTTGTATTAAATTTGCCATGTTTATATGTATATTGTAGAGTATATAAATGTTTTGTTTTGTTACTTTTGATAAGTAGTTAAAATAATAAATTGTATAAATGGGTGTATAAATATTTCTATTTAGGACATAAAATTAGTTTAAATAATGATAAAATTCAAACAATCAGTCTTTTCATTTCTTTGTCTAAATATTCTCTGAAATCCTGAAATATATACATTTGATCTAAACCTTCGAAGTCTGCTTCTTGCATCAATTCATATATGTTTTTTGAATTTCCATATTGATACAATGATTTTAGGAAATCTCCAGATTTTTTGTCTTTAAACCATAATAGTCCGAATTTCTGCTTTAGCATAAATCTCAATTGTCTCTCGCCAATCCATGCCCTTAAGTAATCAGCGACATAAAAGCCGCCGTCTATATCTAATAAATAAGAATTCATTGGATGCCTGAATTTGGTTGCTTTCGTCAATATGTCAGAGTAGCATTCTCCAAAGTCTTTGTATTTTTCATTTGTAATGTTGAAATCTCTATCGAGTTTTCTTAGGTCATTGCTGAAAAGCTTCAATTCATAGATCAGCTTAGATATGTATCTTCTGAACATATACATGTCTTTTAAGTAAGAAAATTGCACGAATTCCATTATTTCAAAAGGTCTCATTGTTGTATAATTCTTAAGCCAATGCTCATCCATCATTAAATTATCGAATAGGAATGAAAATATTTCAGTGACTGCATGGTCCCCAAAATGCTTCAATTCATAGTCTAATTTTGGATCTACATGAGCATAATGCTCGCAATGTCCCGCTTCATGCAGCATAGAATTATAGTCATCATGGCCACCGTGAGGTTTTATTACCAATTTTATTTCTTCAGGAATTTTTATGTGCATCATAAAAGCCCTAGGAACTTTTTTCTCTCGGTCTTCTATGTCAAGCTCAATGTTTTTTTGCTTGTCTAAGTTAAATCCTAGTCCAAGAAGCGTCTTTTTCAATGTTTCAACTAATTTTTCTTTTGTGAAGAATTCATCAAACTGCGGGCTTCTAGCCATGTACACAAAATCGTTGTTTGTTGCTTTGCTAGGCTCAATGTTATATTTTTTTAGTAATTTATTTACTAGTTTAGTATACTCGTAATCTGTATCGATTAAGAAAGGCTTCAATGTTTCCATTAGCCTTTGGTAATCAACTTCCTTCAATGATTGATTCATTTTTATGTAATCTTTGTATCCAAGTTGACTTATTATTTTCAGGTCTTCTTTAAGGAGCTTGATTGAATATTGCAGTAATTTTTGCTTTACCGGCCTTTCTATTTCATATATTCTGTCTCTTTTTTCCTTGCTGGGCTCTTCAGCGACTATTTTTCTCAATCCTCTAAAAGGTATTTCTTTGCCGTCAATCTTGACAGTAGCCCTCGCTTCATACATTGCCGCTTCATCGCTTATTTTGCTTATCTTTAGTCCGACATAATTCGATATTAAATAGCTAAGAAGGTAATTGTTTTTTCTCTTGTCGATTCCGGAAGATTCTTCCAACAATTTTTGCAGAAATTTGATGTTTTCCTTTGTGAATATGTCTTTGTATTTTTCATATATTTTTGTTTCATTCAATTCATCTTTCAATCCAATTAGATGCTGATAATTTTCTCTATGGATTTCTTCGTTGAATTTCTTTATTTTTTCTATTATCTCTATTCTATTCATGTTTTAATATCTAAGTTATTAGTATTTACTTTTTGATTAAATTCAGAAGCAATTCCTTTTCCAATGTAATAAGAATTATATGACATTGCGCTGCTAAATAAACTTGCCAGAGCAGATTTTTTCCCATAATTTATAACATAAACATCAGTGATATTTGTTAATTCTTTAATTTTGTTTATGGCCTCTTCTTTGCCGCCAAGCTCATCTATAAGTCCATTGTCTTTTGCTTCTATTCCTAAATAGAATGATCCATCAGCTAGCTTAGTTGCTTGCGATATTGGCATGTTTCTGTTTTTAGCCACTTCATTTATGAAATAATTGTGAATAAGGTCTATTTTTGATTGCAATAATTTATGCTCATCATCTGTTAAATTTTTATAAGGCGACCCAGTGTCTTTATACTTTCCAGAAATTAATTGATCATAGTTGATTCCATATTTTTGCATCAAGCCTGAAAAATCAAGATAGCTTCCTATTACTCCAATGCTTCCGGTAATGCTCAAAGGATCAGCAATAATATAGTCTGCGCTAGTTGCAGCCCAATATGCTCCAGAAGCTCCTACTTCTCTTATCAATGCAACTTTTGGCTTGGAAAACTTTTTTAGTGCTTTAGCCATTTGTTCGCTTGCGACAACACCTCCACCCGGGCTATTAATCTCAACAATTATTCCCTTGACGCTCGAATCATCTTGAGCTTTTTTTAATGAATCAACAAAATCATTTGCTGATGCTACTTGTGAAGTGCTGAATAATCCTGAATTTGATTCAAGGGTTATTTCTCCATTTATAGGTATTATGGCTACTTTGCTGCCTATTTTAGCAGCAGAAAAATCTTTGAAAAAGCTAGATGCTAAATAGCTCAATACTAATATCAATAATACTATTAATATGGTGAATTTCAATTTGCTCATATTTTCATCACCTCTTCAATTACAGTTGTGTTTGATATCTTTTCGAAAAACCTTTGGTTTTCTTTTCGGTTGAAAAAAAGATAAAAAACATCAAATAAGAATACTAATGTCATTGGCTTGCTTATATTTCTTACTAGGCATTGCCATACTGTAAAACTCTTCTTTTTTGATACTACCTTTATGTTCATAATCATTTTACCGATGCTTTGCCTAAGTTTAAACTCTAATATTGTCCAATAGGCAATGCTCAATATCATTATGGTAATGCTGATCAATGTTATCTGCAGCATTTTATCTGGGTTGTTCATAAAAAAATTCATGGCTGCAAAGAAATCATTATTATATACTCTTAAGCTTTCTAAATTTTTGTTGAATGGCATTATGATAATTAAATTTATTATTATAACATCAATCAAATAGGCCATTATCCTTTTCATTATAGAAGTCTGCTT
>CAYHJT010000035.1:0-8656 GCA_964356985.1 Candidatus Woesearchaeota archaeon | reverse complement strand
TAGTTAATTTACTAAATGAAGGATTTGCTCCAGACGTGCATAAGCCGAACTTTCTAATGCGCTAATGCCTAAGATGGATTAGATAGAATAGATATTTAAACATTTTTATCTTAGATTGAACTAATGGCTTCAACAAGAATAGTAAAAAAGATAGATTATTTTGAATATAAAAATTTAATTGAAAGGTACAAGAATAAAATAGAGATTAATCCGCATGCTTATTTTAGACTAAACCAGGCTCAAAGAAAGGTTTATAAGGATGGTCATTTGATGAGTATCTTAAAAGAGGAACAACCGAATTTAATAGGGATTCAACAAAATGGAAGATATGCAGCCTTTTTTAAGAGAAAAGAAGGCTATTTGAGAATAATATTTCAAATCAAGAAAAATAATAATATTGAAATAATAACATTTTTTATAACAGATAATTTACCGAATATTTAAAATGGAAGCAAAACATCTAAATGCAAAGGGCAATGGTATTGCAGATTATGATTATAAAAACGATATTCTGTTCTTTAAAATAAAAGATAGAGAATATGCTAAATCTATAGATTTTGGAGATTTTATCTTAGATATAGACAATGAGGATTTTATAACTGGAATTCAGATATTTGATGCATCTAAAATTTTTAAAATAGATAAGGACGCCTTAATGAAAGTGCGGAGATGGGAATTCCATACTAAAGTTGAGAATCAAGTAGTTACTGTTCAATTAATGTTCGAAGCTGTTAAAAGAAACAAGGTAATTGTTGAAAATAGGCAGAATTTAGTCAGAGAATCAGACTCTTCATTAAAAGATTCTGAAGTTTTATGCGAGATAGAGGCTAAAACACCAAGAAATAAGAAGATTTTGAATGAAAATAATTGACTAATGCTTGCTTTATAATGTGGTAATGCCTACTAAGGGTATATAAATCTTAATATACTTATAATATAAAGGTGAAAATAATGAAGAGTGAAAGAATATTATTAATATTTATTTTATTGTTCTTATTTTCTAATATTGTTTATGCAGTTCCTGTTGCATTATGGCATTTTGATGAGTGTAATGGTACAACTGTATACGATGCTACTGGAAATGGAAATAATGGTGGTTTTGTAGGAAATCCGACATGGACAATAGACAGTATCTCTGGATGTGCTTTACATTTTGATGGTTTTGACGATTACATTCTCATGACTAACGCTCCAGCTATTAATACACAGGTTAGACTTGAGGCCTGGGTTAGAAGAGACTCAAGTGCAGACGGTTCAATAATAAGTAAAAACGCTCCATATTATTTAGGAATTGTTGATAACAAAGTAAGCGGCCGTGCATATAATGGTGGCAATTGGGTTATTGTACCTGGTACTACAAACTTGTCAATAGGTCAATGGTATCTTATAGCAATGAGTTATGATGGTTCTTATGTTAGGGTGTTTTTGAATGGAATTGAAGAAAATTTAGCTCCACAAAATGGGTCAATGCCACTCGGTTCACTTTTGACAATGGGGTGGGGAGAACCTGGTGTTAATTTTTACTTTAATGGAACTATAGACGAAGCTTTAATTGATAATAATGCTACTTTCATATCACCAGTTCTAAATCTCTTACCAATAGGAAACAAAATAGTTACAGAAGGTCAACAATTAAGTATACAGTTGCAAGTTGGAAATATAAACTCAAGCACGACTCTAACTTTTAATACAAATGCAGCTTCTATATTACCATCTCAGTTCTCGTTTAATCAAAACACGGGATTATTTCAGTGGACTCCAACGTTCACTGATTATGGAAATTACACAGTTACATTCAATGTAACAAATGGTTTATTGACAGATGAAGAAACAATAATAATATCAGTATTAGATGCTCAGACAGCAGTATTAGTGCCAATTGGTGCTACAATACCTGGAAATACAGTGCCCATCTTAATATCAGATTCAGCTGCTCCGGGAGAATTTTATATAGCTGCAATGTCTACCTCAAATAATCCACCGTTTACTTTATCTGATGGAAGAACAATATATTTAGAGCCTAATGCAATATTTTTCACTTCAATTTTTTTCCCGTCTATATTAGGGTTAAGCACTTCAATAGGAATGCTAAGTAATTACGGAAATGCAATAGCATACTGGACAGTGCCTAATATTCCAGCTTTATCAGGAACTACTGTGTATTTAGGATTTGTTTCTATAAAGTTAACACTACCAGTACCAACAGGAATTATTTCAATATCTAATGTTGCCAGTCTGACTATAATCTAATCAAAGAGTAGTCAAAAAAGTATTTATATTAGTAAATATTTGCCCTATAAAATAAAACGACAAAATCAGTGATTACATTTTTAGATAGGTAAATTTAAAGGAATGGGGGGATTGAAATTTATCAAAAAGGTGAATTAGTAATATCTTTAGCAGTCTTATTAATAATCATTATCTCACCAAATGTACTCTCAGCACCTTTATTCTATACTCATGACACAGCAGTAGCTCCTGAAAAAGACATCGATCCTAATTCAGCATTCAAAACAGATTTATTCACTGGAGCAGCAACTTATGAATATGAATTAAAGGTTCCTCCTGGAACAAATGATTTAGAACCTAAGGTAAGTTTGGTTTATAACAGTCATCTTGCACATACAAGACCAGATATTTTAGGTGCAGGCTGGATACTATCTAATTCATATGTAGAAAGGGATACTAATTCAACAAGAGATGATCTATCAAACGATGAATTTAAGCTTGTTCTTGAAGGTCAATCATATGGTTTAAAATATGTTCCTTCAGAAGGAAGATTCCATACAGATCCTGAAACATTCTTATTCATCAAAAAAGTTAGCGGTGGCAATAATCTAAAACAGGAGAATTGGATTGTTAGAACAAAAGATGGTACTAACTATAGGTTTGGTTATAATTTTGATTCTGAGATTATGGCAAGTGTTGGTGGTTTTAACAATTTTGTCTGGAGATGGTACTTAGATTTAGCAAATGACACATATAATAATCAAATTATTTATACTTATACAGAAGAAATCTCTCTTAATGATGCTGGGTCAGTTTACTTAAATAAGATAGAATATAATAACGATAAGAAAAGGTTAATAAAATTTGATTACGAATCAATTGATAGGCCCGATATATGGTATCCTTACGAAGGTGGGTACCATCATATTAGACAAACAAGAAGATTAAAAGACATAAGTATTCTTGCAAATAATTCTTTGGTTAGAAGGTATAACTTTGGATATTCTTACAATCAAACAGCTACACCAGCTTATAGCTTTCTAAGCAATATAACAGAAATCGGAAAAGACAATAGTTCTTCATTACCACCTACAAAGTTTAGCTATTTTCCTGCAGTAAATCCTTGGAATAAAACAAATAATTGGCAAGTTCTTGGTTGTGGTGGTAATTCAAATGATGGATGTATTGTTACTGGCGGTAATGACAATGGAGTTAGATTTGCTGATCTTAATAGAGATGGTTTAGTAGATGTAATTCAGTCTACACCAACGTTTGATAATAACACAGCTTTAAATAATGGTTCAAATTGGACTCGAGATTATTCATTTATAACTCCAGAATGCCCCTACCCTTCAAATGGTCCCCCATCTCCCTTAATGGGAGAATATGTCAGCTGTTTCGTAAATGGTGGGGATAACGGAGTTAGATTAGCTGATGTAAATGGAGATGGTTTAATTGATTTAGCAAGAGGAAAAAATCAAATTCCTGCAGATGGCGTTAACAGAGTCTGGATAAATAAATATCCAAATCATCCGAGATGGGAGTATGATCCTAATTGGAATCTTCCAGGCTGTGCTTTCAATTCGGAAGTAGGTTGCTTTATATGGGATGGTGCATATAATGGTGTAGAGTTTGTAGAAGTAAATGGTGATGGTCTAATTGACTTAGTAAGAGCAAATTCAGCTGGAGCTGCCAACAGGGTATGGATAAATAACGGACACAATTGGTATGAGGATTTGGATTACTCAGTGCAGTGCACATCTGGAAATCCTACTGGGTGCTTTGTTAATGGTGGAACTGATAATGGATTAAGAATCGTTGATATAAACAATGATGGATTAGATGATTTTATTAGAGGACGAGCTGGCGGCAATCCAGCTGCTCAATCTTTTATTAATAACGGTAAAGGATGGTCAGAAGATTCTAATTTGGCAATACCTAACTGTAATGCAGGAGATTCCTCTGGTTGTTTTGTTGATAATAATGGTAATGATCAAGGAGTTAGATTAGTAGATTTAAATGGAGATGGCTTACCAGATTATATCAAAGCAGCAAATGGAGACCAGATAGTCTATTTAAATAATGGTTATGGTTGGACTCAAACTACTGCCTGGAATATAACTGAGTGCGGAAATCAAACTAATGCCCAGAACTGTTTTATTGTATCTGCAGGAGTTGATAATGGCGTAAGGTTCGTTGAACTAAATGGCGATGGTGTTCCAGATATTATAAGTACGAATGACTCTTCAGGTGCTGTTAGTCAGAGGACATATATTGGTGGTTTTATCAAGACAGGGTTATTGCTTGTTGTAAATAATTCTCTTGGTGGAAGATTAAATGTAGAGTACAATTCTTCAGTCTTAATTAATTTCAATGACACAAACGAAAGCTTAGGATTTCCAGTATGGGTTGTATCTTCTAAGGAAGAGTTTAATGGAATGAACGATCCAAATAAGGTGGTATCAAAGACCTTGTATAATTATTTTGGTGCAGCCTATAACTATAAAGCAAAAGATTTCAGAGGATTTGGAAATGTAATAGAAAATAAATCTAATTTAATTTTAATAAATCATTCCTTTCACCAAAATGATGCGTTAAAAGGCAGAGAATATAAAACAGATATAGTTAATATTTCTAATTCATTATTCCAAAGAGAAGAATTCACTTGGAATGCTACTCCGAAAGACACTTATACGATTATAAATTTAACTAATGAATCGATACGTGCTTTTGACGGAGTATCTGCAAATCCTAAACTTAACAATATTAGATACAGATATGATGAATTTGGGAATACTTTAACGAGAAAAAATGAAGGAGATAATGATATTACAGGTGATGAAAGATACGAATACTTCAATTACATACCTAACACTGATAAATGGATTGTGGAAAAAGCACTGCAGTATCAATTATTTGATTCTGATAATATTACTGAATTAAGAAAGACCAAATACTCTTACGACGGCTTATCTTTTGGCGTAGCTCCTACAAAAGGAGATATAACTCATGAAGAAAAATTCTTGCAAGGAGGTACCAATCCGATTACTTTGTATGGTTACAATATTAAAGGCAATCTTATTTACGTAATAGATGCTAATAACCATGTAACTAATTACACTTATGGATTAAGAGACACAACATTTACTTTCCCAGATCAAATAATTAATGCCAAGAACCATGTTACAGATAACTTTTATGACTTAGGAACAGGAAATCTATTGAACGTATCTGATCCAAATGGATTCTTTACAAATTATTCATATGATGTATTCGGAAGAATTACCAAAGAGATAAGACCTTATGACACATTTGCTTTGCCTACTAAAACTTATACTTATGAATACGATGGAGTCCCTCCAGAAGAGATTAAAACTTCATTAAGAGAAGACAATGGGACTTCAAATACTTTTGATACTTATGAATTCTTTGATGGTTTTGGAGATATAATTCAGACCAAGACAGAAGCAGAGAATAGTAAGCAGATAGTAGAAGATACATACTATGATAATTTAAAACGAGTAGCTTCCAAGAGCAATAAATATCTTACAAGCTTCTTTGAGAACTATACAACTCCAAATTCTTCAGTAAGCAATACAAGCTTTTCTTATGATCCTTTAGACAGAATTACTCAAATAACAAATCCGGATAACTCGGTTAAGAAATTTGAATATGATCATTGGAAAATAACATCATTTGATGAAGAAAACAATAAGAAAATTAATTTTAAAGATGCTTTTGACCAAATAATAGCTGTTGTTGAATCTAATCCCCCAGACGAATATACTACAAATTACACTTACACTGATGCAGGAGATCTAACTAATATCACAGATGCTTTAGGAAATAAATTTACTTTCCTTTATGATACATTAGGAAGAAAAATATCCATAGATGATCCTGACTTAGGAATATGGACTTATGCTTATGATGGAGTTGATAATTTAATTCAAACTATTGATGAAAGAGGTATTACAACTACTTATAATTATGATGAGTTAGACAGGATAACTAAGAAGAATACTGCAAACGAGTCATTTAATTACACTTACGATATGGGATTTAACAATACACTTACAAGCGTTCAGGGAAATAATTCTTTTGTAAATTACACTTATGACAATAGATTAAGAAAGGCAACAGAAAGAAAGTTGATGGATATCACAGAAATAGATACACAAAGCTTCACATATGATTCTATGGACAGGCTGCTTAATCATTCATTCACCAATAACAGTTACAATAATATTTACTCAGAGCAATCCTTAATTAAATCTATCCAGGGAATAACAACAGATGCAACACACAATGAATTAGGAAAGGTGAAAGACAGGACATATCAAAATAATGAAATATCAAGCTTTACTTATAATTTTACTAACTTCAGGTTAACAAGGATAAAAACAGGAAGTAAGCAGGATCTAAATTATTCTTACAGCAGGATATCAGATGTAGTTTCCATACATGATTTAATACACTCAAGAAAGTATACCATGACTTATGATGCATTATCAAGATTGATCACAGCTAAAAGAGATGAAGGGCCTAACTTGACTTTTGCATTTAATTTCAGTTATAATTCCATCGGAAATATGCTAAATGCAACATCTGTAGACAAGGATTTAATATTCTTATACAATTCAACAATATTGCATGCTCCCCATAAGGTGCTGCATTGGATAGGCAAGCCATTAGAGTTAGTTTCATTAAAACTACTTAATAAAACAGGCTTAAACGCAACATTCGAGTTTGTAATAGAAAACAACAGGAATACTAACCTTACAGGCATTAACTGGAGACTTGATACAGGAGCAGCAAACATAACCTCTCAAAATTTTTTCAGCTTAGTGTTTAATGAGACTATCTTTGTTTATGTTGAATATACTTATCCTTCAGTAGGAAGCTATGGAGTAATAGCAGAAGCTTATACAACTAATAGGAGCGATACAAGATCGATTAATGTTGTAATATGAAAATAAAACTTTTAAGAAAAGCTTTAATGGAAAACAAAGTAAACAATTTAATAAAAGTAATTGCAATGTGCTTGTTAGTTGTATCTTTAAGTATTACAGCTTCTGCTTCTTATAAAGAGCATAATCTTGGGTATGATCAGGTAGGCAATCTAAGAAATGGACTTGATAAATACATAGAATACAATGAATTTAATCGGGTATTTAGGGTTAGAGAGAATAACGCTGCAGGACAGATTATAGAAGAATATACATACGATCATACTGGAGAAAGAATCAAGAAATACGAGCCATTATTAAATCAGACTACTTATTACTTCAGCGACAATTACATAAGAGTAAAAAATGATACAGGCACTTATGAATATGCTTATTACTATGAGGATGATACATTAGTCGGAAGAAAAGATTCCGATGGAAAGAAATTCTTTTATCATCTTGATCATCTGGGAAGCACAGATTTAGTTACAAATGAATCTGGAAATGTTGTGGAAGAAACTACTTATGAGCCTTATGGTGAATTAATCGATGGAGGAGACAGCAGATTTCTTTATACTGCTAAGGAATTAGACAAAGGAACTGGATTGTATTACTATGGAGCAAGATATTATGATCCTTTATTCATGCACTTTATACAATGTGAGCTAATAAAACCTGATATTTACAATCCACAGGCATTGAACTGCTATGCATATGCTCTAAATAATCCTTATAAGTATGTTGATCCTGAAGGTCTTTGGGCGGTACAAGTAGGACCTGTACTTAGTGGGGGCATAGGTTTAGGAAATTTTGGAATAGGCGGTCGAGTAGGTGCTACTCTAGGTATAAGTTATAGTAAAGAAAAAGGATTCCAACTTGGTCTAGTAGCAAGCGCAGGTGGTGGACCATTATATGGAGGATTAAAATTGGGAGTAGATGTCGTATCTATTAGTCCTTTTGTTAAAAGTATAGATGAATTTGGAGGAAATAAATTTACTGTGGGTGGTTCTGGCGCTATTCCTCCCGTTACTATCGGAGGAGATGTTAAGGTATATTCTGGGGGGAATATACTAAAAAATGTTCTTTCTAATGTGAAAGATCCGAGTTCGTATTCAGTTAGTGCTGGTTTTGGTGGCGGATATTCGGTCTATGGCTTTGGTCAAAAAATAGAGGTTACTACCTTAATAGGCGGATCTTCTAGAGGTTCTACTCTATCCGAGGGTAGTACTAATAATAATCTTGTAAATAACCAATATTCTTCACAAACAACAAATTTAAACAAGCCGCAATATTCAAGTGTAAATAATCGCCAAAATGTTAATCAAAATAGAGCATCTCAAAATAATAGAGGTAACATATTTAGTAGATTTTTTAGCTCAATTCGATCTAGATTTAGATTCTCCAGATTCAGAGGAAGTGGACAATCATGAGTGAGAAAATGAAAGATAAACCGCTATATCAAGCTAAGGGGGCTATAT
>CAYHJT010000034.1:0-8659 GCA_964356985.1 Candidatus Woesearchaeota archaeon | reverse complement strand
TGGTAACTTCTGGAGTGCCTTTTGTTATTGTTCCTGTTTTGTCAAATATTACATAATTTATTTTGTGCGCAGTCTCTAGAACATCACCGCCCTTAATCAATATGCCATTTTGCGCGCCTTTGCCGGTTCCAACCATAATCGCTGTTGGAGTTGCTAATCCTAAAGCGCATGGACATGCTATTACTAATACAGAAACTGCTGTCATTAAAGCAAAAGAAAATTCTTTCTGTAATAAGAAGAACCATAATGAAAATACTATTATGGCTAATACTATAACTATAGGGACAAAATAACCAGAGATAATATCTGCAAATCTTTCTATAGGTGCTTTCTTTACTTGAGCATCCTCAATTAATCTTATTATGCTAGCAAGAGTGGTATCTTTTCCTACTTTAGTTGCTTTAAACTTAAAGCTTCCATTTTTGTTTATTGTTCCACCAATTACTAAGGAATCTTTGTTTTTTTCTACAGGCATAGATTCTCCAGTTATCATTGACTCATCAACAGAACTATTGCCATCGATTATGATTCCGTCTACAGGTATCTTTGATCCGGGTTTAACTAATATTATATCGCTTATTTTAACTTCATCTATGCTAACTTCTATTTCTTTGTTGTTTCTAAGAACTATCGCAGTCTTAGGGCTTAAGTTCATTAGATTTTTTATTGCCTGGCTTGTATTTCCTTTGGCTCTCGCTTCAAGGTATTTTCCAAGTAATACAAATGTAATAAGTATTGCGCCAATTTCAAAATATTGGCCTTTCTCCGGATTAAACAATATCAAATATATTGAGAAGAAATATGCTGCGCTAGTTCCTACAGCTATTAATGTATCCATATTAGCGCTTTTATTCTTCAAAGAAACCCAGGCACCCTGATAGAATTGTCTTCCGACATAAAACTGTACTGGAGTTGATAATATAAATAAAATATATGGAGCATAAGGAAGTTCATAGCCTAAGAAAAATATGCCATCTTTCATAAACAACATTGCAATAAGAAGAGCAGGCATAGAAAATATTAAACCTATTACTAATAATTTTTTGAGCCTGGACATCTCTCTTTTTCTTTTCTCTTTTTCTTTGTCGGTTCCAGATTCATATATAGCTGCTTTGTATCCTCGGGATTCAACAGTTTTTATTAAATCATCAACATTTAATTTAGAATCATCATAAATAATCGAGGCTTTTTCAGTAGAAAAATTAACTACAGATTCTTGAACTCCTTCTTTTTTTGATAATGATTTATTTATCAATACAGCACAGCTCGCGCAGTGCATTCCTTCAAGATCTAGGATTATTGTTTTTTTCATTTTTTCTTATCATCCATAAACTTGTTATGAGTATTAAAATAATCAAAAGTTGTATCTCTAAACCTTGAAAGGGTAATAGACTCCAACTGAATCCAAATATGCTTAATAATGCAGCTATTATTCCGGATGTACAAGCAGTACAAACTCCTGTTGCAAATCCACCAATGGTTGCTGCACATGTTAAATATCCCTCTTTACTAACTTTCTTTTTTGCCTTATATAATATGTACATATATACTGTATTGATTGAAATCAAAAAAGCTATTACTAAACTGAAAAAAATTGATAATATAAATTTTGGCCAATTCAATGTATCTAAGTAATAAGGAATATAACTTAATGTGACATAAAATTTGCTTAGTATAATATTAATTATGATATAAGTAAAAAATATTCCAATAGTAAAATAAATATATGGCACTTTAAACGCACGATTCATTGTACTATCAATGTTCCTCTACCCATTCCCATAGAACAACTAAAGTCATATGTTCCGGGTTCTGTTGGTGTGAATACCAAAGTATTATCTTTTTCACTGAATGCTTTCTTTACTCCTAGGGTAGGTATTTGTAAATAACGGTAGCATCCTTGAAGTTTTGCCATATCTGCAACGATCTTTACTGGGACTCCGCTTTTTACAGTGATAGTTGATGGATCATAATTATATTTACTAAAACCTAGTTTAACTATTTGGGCGTCTCCATCTCCAGTGTTAGTGATCTGGTTATTATTTGAAGGAACATTATTGCTAAAATACAAAGACTTAGCAGCAAATCCCACTGAAACAATACTAATTATTATAACTAAAACAATTAACATATCTTTTTTCATTTTACACCACCAATAGTCCAGAAATGCCGGATTTTGGACCATACATAATTATTATTGCTAACAATAAAACCGCTAATATGGAATAAACTGCAAAGTTCCAGAACTTCATGGGTTTTATTTCAATTTTGGAATTGTCTTCTACAATATCTTCATACAATAGATAAGACAAGCCCCACATGATTAATAGATTAATATTGCAAAAAAAGGCATAAACCAAGATATCTTGTCAACTAGCATCATCACTCCAGTCATTCCACCCATGATTCCCCCCATCAAACCTGCCATCATTCCCTGCAAACTGCCCATTATTCCGCAGCATTTGCCTGTATAAAATCCTAAAATTACTCCAACAAACATTCCAGTCATGGATCCAACAAACATTCCATTTGTTGCTCCAAGTACTATTCCAATCATAAAACCAGATTGCATGCCAAAAGTCATGCCTATCATCATTCCAAGCATACTCGTTATATTTGTTCTATAAGACTTGAAATGCCAAATAGATGCGCCAATGCTTATTATGAACAAATCAAGATAAAGTAACCATGTTGAATATTTTTTAAAAAAATCTCCTAAGAATTCCTTTAATAATAAGTAAGATAAAGCCTCTAATGATAATAGGATCAAAAAAATATAAAGGCTATACTCAAGCATTTTATATTCTATTTCATACTTATGTTTATTTTCTTTAAAGTCTCTAAATCTTTCTGTAAAAGTCTTTCTTATGAAAGGCACAAAATCAGCGCGATAGCCCTTTTCTTTTATTGTATTTGCTATATCATCTTTGTTTATTTTATTATTATCATAATCAACATCAACATATTCTTTTTTTATGTTGAAATTAGTTATTCCTTCTTTATTAGATAATGTTCTAGATATAACCTTTATGCAAGAATCGCATTCTATATCTGGACAGTATAATCTTGTAGTTGTCATTTTATTATTTTATAACCCTCGCCTTCTATTGTCTTAATAACTTTATCTTTATCACTAAAATCGCAGGATATTTTTCCAATTTTTTTCTTTTCATCGACAGAAACTTCTATATTAGTGGCGCCTAAGTCTTTTAGACCCTCTAGTATAATAATCTTGCAACTATTGCAATGCATTCCTTTCACTGTTAGATTTATATGTGTCATTTTATTTTCCCATCAAATTATAAACTTCTGAAAATATAAATCCTAATAAGGATCCTAGTATAAAGATTGATATCAATCCATAAAATATCATATAACTAAAATTAAAATAATTATTCATCATTCCATATCCATAACCCATCATATTTCCAAATCCGCCAAAAAGTAACATAAAAATATACATCAGTAAAAATAACGCAGAAAATGATATTCCTGTCGCTATTGTGATTTTAACAGTATTTATTTTTAATCTTGAACTTTTTATTTCTCGATTTTTTGTTGGCATTTTATCCTCCTAGTAATCCCCACATTTAGATATTTTTTTGCAGTAATTAATCATATGATTATGCATTAACTTTAGAATCGGCTTTATAGTTATTGTATTTAATAGATAATAACATTCTTTACCATTATGTTTGACAAATACAAATCCACAATGTTCTAATATTTTCATATTTTTTGATAATGTTGATTGTTTTAACTTCAATGATTTAGAGATTTGTGTTGCATTTTTTGATCCTTTTAACAATAAATTTATTATATCTAATCTAATCTGATTGTCCAATGTTCCAAAAAATGTCCTGTATGGTTGTCTAAGTTCAGTCTTCATATTTCTTCAATGTCGTATGACATTAATATCATATTTATAAATGTTATGAATTTAAAAAAAGTAAAAAAAGAAAAATTATTAATCCTATTTCTTCAATAGAAAATTGTAGATATAAGCAAAAATTGCTCCTATTGCATAAGTTGCTATAAACATATAGATATTACCTAGGATAAATCCGCTAAAGCTTGGATTAAATTGGTTCATTATTTGTATGCTATGGAACATTTTAATACTTGCTACATACATCATATTTGGTAGTATCATATATAACACATAACAGATAGTAAATAATACTACTCCAGTTAATCCGCTTGCTAGAGATATTTTATTCATGTCTAGTTTTGCCATCATTTCACCTCCTAATTATGATAAGTAATTATAATTTATAAAATTATTTATTAAGGCATTGACTATATTTATCTGGGTGATGTCCCATATGCTCGATCCATTTTTCTTGGGTATATCCTTGTGGGACTTGGCATATATCATCAGGATTTTCTGCCGATATCGCTTTTTTGTAGTTTTCTCCATAAAAAGCAGAATAGACTGTCCAAGATAATACTGCAAAAATCACTATTACAAATATACTTATAGTTAAATTTTCTTTATTCATTTTAATATTTTTAATCATCTTAAAAACCTCCATTTATTATGAATCCTATAGACAATATAATGCTGATTATTCCTAAAAGTGCAATCACTTTAATCAAGAAATCTATATTATATTTATTGATATTATTGATAGATTTACTATTAGTTTTTATTCCACAATTTTTTATTATTCTAAACATCATTAATATTCCAATCATATTTGAGAAAAGTCCTAATAAGATAAATGGAACTTGATATTTACTAAAAAATATTGCAACAACACTTAATCCTAATATCGGCGCAATATCAGAAACATGATGTACACAGCATGCTATCATAGAACCTATTGATGTTGTTCCTGATACAATTAATGTACCAGAATTTATTTTATTCTGTTGTCTAATAAAAGCAAATAATCCCACTTGGATTCCGAAACCTAATGACAATAGTAAAATCCAATACCACATACTAGAAAATTGCAGTAAAGCCATGTTTAAGGGGTTAAATAGAATCATTATCAAAAAATATAATAAAAGAAGTGATAATGATGCTATAATCCCAATTACATGGTGTCTTTTCATCCGCAACATTTATGTCTCACATTGCTATTATTATTCTTCTTATTATACTGGTCAGCATGGTCTTGACTACAAAACCATTTTCCATCTTTTTTAACACCACTATCTTTTTCTTCTTTCATACCGCATATAGAACATTTTTTATCCCAAAACATTTTTACCTCCAAAAAAATAAAAAAATAAAAAAATTTAACAACCACCTACTTGGCTAGGAACTCCAGATGATGGTTGTCCGCTTTGATCAGGGTGCATTTCTTGCATCATTTGATCGTAGCTTGGGTCTCCTGAACCTGAATTGGATGCAGTGACCGAGTTAGATATAGATGCAGAAGACATCTTAATCTTCAGGTTATTAAATTCTATACTTTGTACTACTGATACCATTAATATCCCTATTATTAGTACCATAAATATTACTTCTTTACTCATTTTAGCAACCTCCTACTTGATTTGGTACATTGCTGCCTAATGATGGCGCAACGTTGTTTGTGTTAACATCGATTCCCTGTGCAGCAAGGTATTTTTGTGCCATTGGCTGTGGGAAAAACAATATTTTCCATTTTACTAATTCAGTCAATATTTGTTCATCTGTCATTTCTGAATGCTTGCTCAATAGATATTTTGCAAGACCCCTCATAGCTCCTGAGTGAGCACATGCGCAAGCAGGTTCGCCGTCTTTAGTAGTCAATGAATTAGAACCGCAACAAAATTCACAACCAATCATATTTGTAATTTTGATATATCTTTGTTGTTTATCAGATTCCAAACTTATTGCTTTGCTTGCTCTACCGTTAGCACCAGGTAGGTCATCATATTGATTCAATATGTTCATACTATTAACTGGATCATCATAGCTTACTCCTAATTCTTTTCCATAAACGTCTGGAGTTCCAGATGGTGTAATCTTTTTAAGGGTGCTTTGTAATTGTATTGTCTGTGTGCTATATCCAGCTGCAGTTGTTGTATCTTTAACTGCCTGGGCGTTGATATTTAATTTATTTATAGTATTCATTTGTAGCTGGTTTAAGACCAAAACTAAAAAAACCGCTCCAATTAATACAAAATTTATAATATACAAATTATTTTTATTTATATTAGTTTCTGATTCCATAATTTTTTCCTCCTATTTTTACCATTCTTTACAGCAGTCTACTATTTTCTTTATGATTTGAGAAAATTTTCCAACGCTGCTTTTAACATTCTTATCTTTGCTTAATTCTGGCAAATTTTTCTTATCTATCATTTTCATATTTATAGCAAAAAATAATGACCATAAATCGAATGCAGATTGAAAACACTCTTGAGATTCTTTTACATTACCTTTAGTTTGCTCTTTAGTACCAACTTCAATGAGTCTCATGCTTGAAGCTAGTAGGTGTTTGCTTATGCACCATTCTTCACCTTCGGGGCTTTTGACTATTTTTTTCATGAATTTTTGTCTGATATTTCTGATATCTTGAAGCATATCCAAATATTTACCATTCTCAGTTTTCATTGCTGTAAAATAGAAATGTTCTTCGAGGCTTATCAAATTCATTAAGGCTATACTCAAATCCTCGTCTCTAGAAAGATCTATGCTCTCTCCTTTCGCTTTTTCTATTTTTTTAATCCATTCTTGTACATCTTTTTCCATTGTATTCACCTCATAAACAGTTGAAGTAATCCTGTTAAAATAAACAAAATTAGGAATGTTATTGATATTCCTTGGTATGGAATCAATTTACCTTTTCTTAGATTAGTGATTTTTTTGCTGAGCCCTGGGGTAAAGAATAATACTACTCCTCCAATAATGCTACCTACAAGGAATTTATTGAAGATATATGTCCTATTAAATATTGATCCATAAGGTCCACCCCATGATATGAATATTGGGTAATAGTCTTGTATAATAATTGTTATAGGAATTATTGTTAATAGGAATGAAGAGATTATTAACGCGGCTTTTTGATGAGGTATATATCTCTTCTTTAATTTATTTGATATCCACCATCCAATTGATACAGCAAAAACTCCAGTAAATAAACCTACGATTGCATTACTTATACCTATAGCACTAGCGCCTGCCGCTGCCGCCACCGCCCCCATAGTACATAATGGACAATGTGCGTGAACACTAGGTATCATTAATATTGATAAAGATGATAAAGATAATAAAAAAATAAATATTTTAGTATTCATTTTTTTCTCCTTATATCCTCATGAATTCTGATGAGCTACCATCTTTGTTTAAAGCATATATCACAAATTCTCCGGTCTTAGACCCAGGCATTCCCAGGCTTCCAGATGGCATTCCAGGCATTGCTATTCCTTTAATGTCTGGTTTTTCAGTTAACAATTTGTCAATTGCTTCAACTGGAACATGTCCTTCTATTACGTAATTATCTATTACAGTTGTATGACAACTTCTCATATTTTGAGGTATACTATATTTGTCTTTTATGGCATTAACATCTTCAACTTGGTTTATTGTAAGTCTATCACCAACTTTACTTTTCATATATTCGGCATATACACCACAACAACCACATTGCATAGATTTAAAGATAATCACTTTGTCATTTCCATTTTTAAGAATATTATTCGATTTTTGAGTGCTTGATCCAGCATTATTTCCTAAGCTAAAAAATGAAAATGCTCCACCGATAAGAAGCAAAAGTATAAATGCAGTTATTATATATGGTTTTTTCTTCATTTTTTGTTTCACCTTTAAGTTTGATTATAATGGTTTTAAGATTTTAATTTTAAAACAGGAAACAATAGAATAAGTGTTTATATAGAAGTTACTGTCAAGACAATAGGTCTAAATATGTTCTAAATTAAAAAATAAGGCTTTTTTATGTTCAGAATTGTTCAGATAGGTTAAATTTTCTTTTTTAAAAATACTTGGTTTGTCTTACCCTTGACTACTTTCTTTACAAGATCTTTAGTCTCAAGTCCACTCAATATAACGCTAAGTTTTGTTTTTGATAGCCCAGTTCTTATTCTTAATGTAGCCTGAGTTATTCCATCCTGTTCCTTTACTGCACGAATAACTTTTTTCTCATCCTCATCCAAAGCAGTTATTATTAATTCAAATTTTTCTTCGCTATCTTTTTGTTTTTTAGTATCTTTAAGGGTTTTAACTATTATTTCTTGATTCTTTTCAAGAATTTTTTGACTTTTTTCAAACGATATTAAATAAATGCCTATTACAAATAGAACTATTATCACCATTGCTCCAAATATTGTTGGCCATAATAGCTTATCAATTTCTTTAAATGGACATTCATCCCCAGTATGATTACAAACTCCACCAACTACATTTATCAAATGAGACATGTAGGAGTCTACTAATTGTGTTCTAAAATATAATCCTATCACTAAGGTTAATGTTGCTAATACAATGATAATAATTCCAATTTTTTTGTTGTTCATATCTATAAAATTATTAATATGTACTATTTAAATATTCCTTTTGAAATGTAAAAAAATCTAAAAAATATTTAGATTTTTCATATTTTATTAAAACACATGCCATTAATAGCATATATAAACTTTATGAATTTTAGCTCTGCTGAAACCCTAACATTTATTTATTAAGAGGCATTACGCCTCACCTATG
>CAYHJT010000033.1:0-8660 GCA_964356985.1 Candidatus Woesearchaeota archaeon | reverse complement strand
ATAATACAATGTCCTTAGAATCTTGATATTTATCAACGACATTCTGATAACTTATGATAGCATTTTGATAATATTCATTGCTTGATAGACTAATTACATTAATAGTGTTGTCTTGACTTATAGAAACACCTAAATTTATTATCTTAGTTTTTAAATCGTTAAGCTTTGACTGATAACTATTCTTCGTAGTTTCATCAGTCAATCTAGATATAACCAAAGAATACATTTCTAGCACTGATGGATAATTTGAATTGCTTACCGCCAACAATCTCCTTGCGGTATCATAATAGGGATTATTATTGGAAGGATACTTGTTCATAAATTCAAAGTAATCGCTTGCTAGTTTATCCAAGTCATTGCCGATAGAAATCAACTGGCTATCTGCTGTTGCTGAATCCAGCCTGGATTTTATTGATTTTTGCCTTGATATGAAATTATAACTATTATAGGAAGATGTCATTTGTGCAATCAATCGTTTCTGTTGATCTTGGCTTTCTGTAATCGATTCTTGGCTGTTGATACTTAAACATTTATCATTCACCACCTTGCATTTATCAGTGTAAGCAAGGCACGTTACTGAATCATACAAAGTACATTGCACTGTAGACTTTGGATTTCTTCTTAATTTTACTATTTCATTGGTATCGGAATTTTGAAGCTGAATTTCACTTATAGCCTCTGTAGAAGTTATAGATTTTATCTTCCATGAGCTTCCATCATACAATTGCTCGCCGGCAAACCTGTCAACAAATTGCAGCTGATTATTGAATATCATCTGTATCTTTGCAGATTTTTCCCCGCCAACCACTCTCTGATACTTTATCCTGGCGCTGTTTGCAACATTAAAGATAGAATTGTCTATCGTATAATCCCTCGTCAATGAAAATTGATTTGTAATCCCTTGAGAAGCCAAATTAAATGTATTTGTCTTAGCTAATTTATTATTATAAACGGATATAGTAGCTTGCCCATCCTGCAATTTTTCCAACCTTAAATAACCACGATTGTTCCAGAAACTATAAGTTGACTTTTGAGCTAAAAAATCCCTTTCATTGATTTCCTTTAATATCACATCTTCTGGAAAAACACCATAGCTATAATCCTGCTGATATTTTATTGTGGCTCTTACAGGGATATCTATTGCATCTGGGATATTTCCGCTCTTGAATGAATTCTTATTAAGATTGATTACTAAATAACCCATATTATCCATGCGATATGTACTTTGGACAGGCGCAAAATGAACTATGCTGGAAATATAATCCGAATTTTCCTTGCTGATGCTTATGCTATTTATTTTTGGAATGTCTATTGTCGGATTTGTTAATATCCCTTTTAATGTCGCGTATACAGTATAATAATTTCCCTGGCCTATTGCATTAGGCGTTTCTAAATCATATTGAGAAACAACCTTTGGCTGATATTCATTAATGTATAAAGCGATATCCTCTGGCTGAGCATTATCCTGAGAATTGTATGTCGCGGCTATAGCTATATTCATAAAAATAATTCCAATGATCAATGCCATTAATATTGATTTTATTTTTTTCATTTTAGCTCGGGTAATATAAATTCTGGTTGATTGCTATTTGTTTGAATTACATCAGTTATTGCTCTTAATTCATCTACATTACTTGGAGTTGGATTTTTTGTCACGTAGATTGTTAATTCTGATGCTGAATTCAAGTCGCTTGAAGCCAAGTTATAATTGAAATTATCGCCGCCAGACAATACTTGATCAACATTTACCGGATCAACATTTGCCGTGAAGCATTTATGTTCTTTAAGCCCGAACAATCCAAGAATGCTAGGCTTAGGGACGTCTATGCATTTTTGAGCAGTAGTGCCTTCTATGGTAATGTTATTGCTATTAACTGTTAGATATGAATTTATGTTATATTGCCCTTGAATCAATTCTATGGAACTTGAAGATTTATCAGCTATAACAAAATAATTATCATCAGTTTGCGTGAATTGCATCAAAACACTTTCGTCAGATTTTAAGTTTCTCACTTCGCCATTATCTATCACTTGAATGTTTAGATTTAATTTGTGCTTTGGCTTTAATGCTACACTTAGAGACAGGACATTATTGGTATTAGTGATAACTGAATTGTCATTAAACCCTTCTTTTGTAGCAGACACTTCCGCATTTACACAACTTGGAATGCTAGCAGTTAATGAATTTTGAATGCCATCGAATGAAGTCTTTCCAAGAGGGCATGACGTAGTAATGCACTTAACAGAGACATCTACATTCTCAAGGCTAGAACCCGTTTCGAAATTGTTTACAACTATCGTTGAATTATATTGGGTAGATGAACAGAATGCCTTATCGTTGTTTGGCAAATCGCTAAATCCGAGCCTATTCACCTTAGGCTGGTTATTTTTTATTATCACCATTGTTGCGAACTGGAAAGTGTAGCCATTCTTTGTCAATTGAATCAATGTAGGATATTTAATATTGTAAATGAACTGATAGCTATTCAAGCATAATATCCCAGCCAATAATTTTGTTGCGGGATTATTTCCTGTGATGACTTGATCTTCCTTAAGGACATCTTTGCCACCGTCTATTTCAACATTCATGGGCCAATTTTCTTGATAGCTAAATTTGGCATCAACATCATTGTAATTCTTGTTTAATGCTAATTGATAGTAAGGATTTGAACTATATGAAGCGGAATTTTTCACAGTTACAGCCTTTATGTTATCTGAAATATGCTGTTTTAGATTATTCTTAATGTCTTGAGCTAACCAAACTTTAGGAACACAATCAACGTTTTGATTTGCGAAAGGAACATCATTGTAAATTTCTAATACATCAAGAGTGATATTTTCTAGATAATAAGCACTGTTTTGAGTGTTCATTACATTAGTCCCCATATCATACAATTCACCTAATGGATAACTTAATTTTGAATAATAATTAGTTATTATCTTACCTGTGTCTTTGTAGTTAACATCTAATGGGTAACTTACAAGGACTTCTACATATTGGTCTTGAAGATTGGAAGTTACTTTTAAATTTCCCTTTGTAGTAATCTCAAAACCCTGAGATCTTAAATCATCAATTGCAGAAGATACGCAAGAATCAAGATTATCTATTACATAACTGTTGATATTATTTTTAATTTCTTCTTTAGTTGGAATATTCAATATTTGCAATCCGTTATTTGTCTCATAGAACCAATAAGGCGTATTCAATCCAGATAATACTTCAAGAGAATTTGAAAATTCATTAAATAAACCTCGTGGCAAGGTATCTTTAGGTATATTATAATAACCTCCTTGAACTCCAATTAATGTTAAACCCTCGGAGCTGACTTGATTTACACAATTGTTAATTGCTTGCTTTACAGGTCTAAGCTCTTGTGGAACTGTTTCTATTGATTGCGCTTGAGTTGCCAGATTAGAACTAAGAATTTGAGACCTTA
The DNA here is from genome assembly GCA_964356985.1 of Candidatus Woesearchaeota archaeon. GTDB lineage: Archaea > Nanobdellota > Nanobdellia > SCGC-AAA011-G17 > JAGVZF01 > CAYHJT01. Next base: position 5,223 of record CAYHJT010000033.1, on the reverse strand, counting down.
CAAAGAATACTAAGCCAATTATTACTACAATTACTATTCCTATTATTATGAATAGACTGATTTGTCCTTTTTTCATATGATCCCTTCTTTCTTCAGGAAATCTTTTATTGCATGTTCTATAACTTTTGACCTTACAGAATAATTTTTTCTGCAGAAATCATCGAGATTTTTCAGTAATTGCCCGTCTAAAGTAATACTAATATTTGACTTGCCCTCTTTTTTCATCTTATATTAAATATTATTAATACTATTTATACTTTTCGTATTATTTATAATATAAATATTATTTATGTTATAAGTAATATTATTTATTATATGGGCCCACCCGGATTCGAACCGGGGATCTCTTCGACGTCAACGAAGTGTCATAACCACTAGACCATGAGCCCAAAAAATTCAAACTATTTTTTCTTTACTTCTAGAGTCCTTCTAGGACCACCATGCTTATACGACTTGTATTTCTTTTTTTTCCTGCTATCATGTCCTGATGAATAATCATCCATCTAAATCCCCCCTTAATAAAAAATTGGCTAATTATGGGCTATTTAAATTTTTTTAATTTAGAAAATTATTGAGATATATTGCTACCAGTCTTTGATTATATCATACTTACATTGCTTGATAATTCCATTTGTTATTTCTATAGGATTATCAAAACTTTGACAAGTCAAAGCACCTAGCTTTTTGAAGCTTTCTTCTATTTCACGCTGAAAATTAGTCATTGATCCATTCTCAAAAGGATTATGATCAACATATTTTTCTAGAAATCTTAGCATTTCAGGATTCTTGAAGTCAATTGCCACTACCCGAAACATGGCTATCATTTCTGCATTCTCGCCGAAGAAAGTTATTTTTAGATCTTTTCTTCCGTTGAATGGATTTATGATTGCCATTATTTTGTGTAATTTAAAGATTATATAAACCTACCTTTTAGAATTTTAATACATACCAATAAACTTTTATAGAGATATATTATTTCTTAAATAATAATTTATTAAAATGAATAGACTGATAAGTAAAATAAATACTGCAATAAAGATACTTAAAAATTATCAAAATAAGATTTCTTTATTTAAAAGAGTTATATTTAAAATTAATAAAAATAAGAATATCTTTTTTATGGTAAACATGAAGAATAAAACTTCATGGATAGTTCGAACAAATTCTAGGGATTTTAATGTCATAAATGATATATTTGTATTTAAAATATATGATAAATATTTTAAGAAAATAACTAATTGTAATAATATTATAGATATAGGATCTAATGTTGGTGCTTTTTCTGTCTTATGCGGATTAAAATATCCTAATGCTAAGATTTATTGTTATGAACCAATGAAACAAAGCTCTGAGATATGTAGAACTAATTCACTTATTAATAATCTAATCGATAGAATATTTGTTTATGACCTGGGTGTAGCAGGAAAGCCTGGAATGAGAAAATTGACATTATATAATGGTGAACATGAAAAAAATTCTTTATACAATATTTGGAACGATAAAAAAAACAACACTCAAGATATAAAAGTGATTACTTTGGCTGAGATAATCAAAAATAATAATATTCATTCTTGCGATTTAGTTAAAATGGATTGTGAAGGTGCAGAATTCGAAATTATGGAAAGTTTAACTAAAGAAACTCTATCTAAAATAAGATGTTTTATTATAGAATACCACTTTGGAGATAGTGATTCTATGATAAAAAAGCTTAAGGATAATGGGTTTAATGTTGAAGTCGAGTCTAATGCAGATAAAACCGGAATGATTTTTGCTTCTAGAATATAATAATAAAAGCCTCGGAGGAGACTTGAACTCCCGACCTGCTGATTACAAGTCAGCTGCTCTGCCAACTGAGCTACCGAGGCATTTAATATAAAAATAAAGAAAATAGAGCTTTAAAAATTTTTGTAATTTAAAGCTTTCTGAAATATCTTATGTCCACTACTGCTAATGGAACAATCTTTTTCAGATTATCACGAACATCTCTTTGCAATTCTTGAGATATTATCTGATGAACTACTTCATCAAATGTAACATTGTTGAATCTTTCAACAATTAATTCATGAGTTTTAAATTTTAATTTTGTAAGCAAAGAGTGCGGTGTTTTGGACTTAGTCAATAATATCGGTTTTACTCTTACCTTGACTTTGTCTTTTGTTTCTACGATAAATGAATCATCTACTTTTGAACGTCCTCTTTTGACTATTCTACGAATCATGCTTCCAACTGTCTCGTAACCTAGGAATTCTGCATAAGCCTTGTTATCAGAAACGCTTGAAACCTTGAATCTTGCCTTGATATTCTGCTTTTTAATATCATTTGTCAATTCCATTAGATTTATTTCAATATGTTTGTTCATAAGTGAATTTGGTTCAGATACATAGCTCTCGCCTAATTGAACTTCTTTGAAATCTCTAAGTCCGGATATTTGAACCCATTTTTTCTTTTTCTTTTTCAAGACTACTTTTGGTCTTGCTTGTTGATCCGCCATTTTTGAATTAAGCTATCTTCTCTATGCTAAGATAGTTTTTTACCTCCTGTATAAACTCATTATCTTTTTCTTGAATTATTATTGCTCCAGCAGCATTGTCATGACCACCGGTTTCTCCGCCGATCTTTGATATAATCTCATTCAATATGCTTCTAAGATTTATTGAATTTTCATTCCCAGTAACCCTAGCACTTATTTTTGTGAAACCGTCTACTGTGTGGGCCATTGCTACTATGACAATATTGCTTTTATAAATGTTACTCTTTGAGATTATTGAGGCTATTGTGCCTATGAGAGTGTCTTTTACGAACTCTTCCGCATTTATGATTACTAAGTTATCACTTTCGAAAATCTTGGATGATTTTCTGTTTTTATTGAACCAATTCAACGAATTTATAATCTCTATTTTGTAACCATTCAATATTTCTGTGGCTTTTTCCTTCGCCTTTTTATCATTTATGCAAATTCCTAGACCTATTGATGGCTTATTTAAACGAGCTGTAGCATTCAATAAAGTGCTAAACTCTTTCAAATCGCGAGTAACAGCCCCATTAGCCTCTGATTTTAACAAATAAATGTCTCCAAATATGTCATCTGGAGTTTTTTCTGTTTTCATCCTTTCTATTATTATTGCGCTGACTAGCTTTTGCATTTCTGTTGTTGTTAAATTAACTAATTTACGATATTTTCCAGCCCTATCTTGCAAGGGAATATCTAGATTTTGAAGAAAATTAATTGCGCCTTTTTCATCTCCAGTTACATTTGGAATAAAAATATCTGTGCTATATTCTAAGGCTTTGTGCAATGGCCTAGTTTGAGAACCAAATATTCTAAGCCCCTTTGTAATGATTAAGCTATCCTTAGCATCCTCAAGTATTTTAGCATTCAAACCAATGAAACCTTTGCTTTCCTGCATATCACCAATAGCCCCAATTAAACCAAGATATGCATTCTCTTTATTGGAAGAACCAATCAATTTAGTGAATAAATAAACTACTCCGGCTGCACTAATTCCCTTTTCACCATCTAACCCATGATTCAACGGATTTACAAAAATTCCCTTGAAATTATGCTCCTTTATTTGATGATGATCCAGAACAAATACATTTTTATCCTTTAGACTAGATTGTATATGATCCAGAGAAGCACTTCCTAAATCTGTGAATATTACTATATCATATGGTTCAATAGAAAGTTCTTTTAATAATTCAGAAGTTAAATTTTTTACAAAGCTTACCACAAATTTTCTCTCAATCTTTTTTAATGCCTTTACAAGAACTGAAGCAGAAGTTATGCCATCACAGTCATTATGAGATACTATCCTTATAATTCCTTGAGTACTTAATAATTTCTGAGATGCTTCCGCTAATGCATCAAAAAAATCAGATTCCATTTTAGCCTATCAACAGCTTGGCTTTTTCTCTTTCATATACCCATTCTGCAGGTAATTTGTTTTTAGACTTGTAGTATTTTGTTAATTTTTTGATTTTTGATATTGTTAAAATCATTCCACGCTTTGCAGGCATGTCTTTTTTGTTATGCTCAAAATGCTTCATCAATTCTATGTCTTTTTTTATTAGCGCTGTTAAATCTTCAGGAACTTTCGTTAATAATTTATTTTCACCTAAAGTGTGAGTGATGCTTTTAATTCCTAAAGCTCTTACATCCGGAACTCCATAACTGTCTCTTAATATAAGACCTATTTGACTTGGTGTATGACCAATTTTTGCTAACTTTACTATGATTGACTCTAACTCTTTATCAGAATATCTCATCCATATTTTTTTTGTAATCTTAGAAGGCTTTTTACTTCCAGATTTTCCATGTTTACCTGAATACATTCTTGACATTTTTTGCTCCTAAAGCTTACAGAATTAGCCATTTTTAGTGGCATAAGCAAGCTTTTAACCGACTTATCCTAAATAATCTTGAAAATTGTTTGTTTATAAGTTTTTGCTTTTATTAATTCATAGATTCTAATAAATTATGCAATCCTGATCTAACATTTGCTTCCTTAATTTCCTTCTTTTCAAAATCAGGATGATTTATTTCAGATCTAGAATATTTTAGTAATTTATCAATTAATTTATATGTTTCATTTTCCTTAAAGTCTATTTCCAATGAATACTCGGAAGCTTTTTTCCTTGCGGCAGATAAAACTTCTTGTGCCTTCAATATTCCTCGGGGTGTTATGGTTTCTTTTTCTAAGTCCATATAAATTGATGTTAGATATGACCTTATTTCACCTTCTTGAATATTCTTTTTGAAACTTGAAAAAGTTTGAGGTGTTGAATTGTCATGATAACGTAATCTAAACCTAGAATATATTTTCTCATGATCTATATTGTGTTTAGAGCCTAAATCTTCAAATTTATCTAATAACTTAATTGGAAGATAAAAATTATTTCCTTGAATTACTATATCTAAGAAATTATGAATTAATGAAAGGCTTTCTAACATATTATTTAATACTTCATCCAAACTTTTATTTTTTTCTTTAGTGTTGAATATTTTCATACTAAAATTGCTCCTATTATTTTTATTCTATCTTAACTTTTTTGCCAACACTTTGGCCAGGCAAACCGACTTCAAAATGAGCTCTCAATGAACCACTGTTGCCATGCACGTTGGTTATTGTCCCTATTAATTCTTTACCGGCAGGAGATTTCCAAACAACCTTTTTATTGATTAATGTTTTAGCCTGATCCTTGGATTTTATCTCTTCTACCTTG
>CAYHJT010000032.1:0-8911 GCA_964356985.1 Candidatus Woesearchaeota archaeon | reverse complement strand
ACAAAGATGGAATTGCAAGACCACAAGGGTCTAGCTATGACATTGGCGCTTATGAGTACTTAAGCGGTGGATCATCTTGCACAGATACTGATGATCATGACGGAGGTTACCCAACAATACATCCCGATGAACAAGGAACTGCAACAGCGGCCGGATCAGGAACTGATATATGTACTAATGCAACCCAACTTACTGAATATTATTGCGATTTTCCTACATCTATTATGATTTCTAGCCAATCAATCACTTGCCAATATGGATGCAGCAATGGAGCATGTTTACCAGTAGTTGTTGATATAACTCCTCCAATAATAAGCAATGTTCAATCATCTGGAATAACAGTTAGCTCAGCAAATATTCTTTGGGAAACCGATGAAAATTCTAGCTCTTTGGTCAGATATGGAACAACATCTGGAGTTTATACATCTATTGCGATTGGATCTAATGGTCTTACAATTCATTCAGTACCATTAAGCGGATTAAACCCCAACACATTATATTATTATGTTGTAAACTCTAGCGATGCTAGCAACAATAATGCTCAAAGCACCCAGAATAGTTTTACTACATTATCTAATATTGTTTCTAATATAACATTATTAAATCCAACTCCCTTAAATAATTCAGTAACGACAAATAACAATGTAATATTTAATATTAGCATTAATTCTCCGGATACAATAAATAAGGCTTATTTTAAAATAAACAACAATAATTATAGCTTGCCTAATTTGTTAGGCTGCCATTTTGAATTCAATTATAATTGCGATAACTCAATTACTGGAACTGGCACAGGAACAGTATTTAGTCTAGGATACTTTGGAGAAGGAGTCTCGATTAATGCAGGTACTTCATTAACTTATCCTAGTTCAAATAATATTAATCAAAATGAAGGAACCATAATGTTCTGGATTAATAATAATGGTTGGGCTACTGGTACAGGATATTATTTACTTGATTCCTATAATGATACTAATGCTACAGGGTTAATTATTTGGAAACCAAATGGTGTTGATTTAATAAGACCGGTTATTTACACAAGCACTGGAGCATATTCCATTAATTATCCTTCAACATCAATTCCGCAAGGGACTTGGCATAATTTAGCTTTAACTTATAGCAATGGAAACTTGAGCATGTTTATTGATGGTTTAATAGTCAATTCAACTGCTTATTCTGGAACAATCACAATATTTAATCCAAACATATATTTAGGATCTAGAAGATCATCAACATTACAATCAAATTCTATTTTTGATGAATTAAAAATATTTGGCAAGAGATTAAATCCTGAAGAAATAAATAATATTTATAATTATGAATCTGGAAGCTATTACCTTAAACTAAATAATCTTGCTAGCGGAGTTTATATATTCAATGCAAGTTCAGAAGACATAAACAATGCTATAATCCAATCTGAAACAAGAAAATTCACAATCGATCAATCACCTATCTATTCTAACATTATCCAACCAAATCAACCAATGAATTATAGCAAAAATGGAAATTATACTTTCAACATAACATGGATAGATATTGGTGGAATAAATAGCGTTTGGATTGAACATAACTTCAATGGTACATTGAGAAATACAAGTATAACAAGTAGTGTAGGAAGCCAGTATTACCTTAATGTCGGGGACTTGGCAGTTGGAAACTACCAATACAGATGGTACGCAAATGACTCTTTTAATAATGTTAATAGAACAGTTATCCAATTATTTTCTGTAGATAAATTAGTTCCTAATTGTTATATAGACTCTAAACCAAACACGGTTGTTAACTGGCCAATGCAATTAAATGTCTCAACAGTATGTAATCCTGGAAATGAAATAAAACCCAATATGTTTAGGGATGATAGGAATTCAATCTACAGGTTTGTACAGAATGAAATGGGAATCAATATAAGTTTAACTGCAGGATTCTATACTTATATTGCAAACATAAATTCATCACAGAATTATACTAGTTCGATTATAGATAATTACCGAATGATTGGAGTAGTATCTGCACCAAACTCAATAAATTTATTCTTGAACAGTCAACAAAACAACGTGAGCATAACCACTTCGCAAACATTAAACGCTACAGCTATTGGTTTAATTGGATTAATTTATTTATACAGAGATAGTAATGATGTAACCAATGAATCTGGAATTAATATTAACTTACCTGTAGGAATTTATGAATATTATGCTGAAGTCTATACTGATTCACCAAGCCAAGAAAATTATACTTCTTACAATCAATCTGAATTATATTATGTTGATGTAACCTTGGGAGATATTACTGCGCCTAGCTATTCTAACATATTGAATCCTATAAACAATAATTATGAAAAGAATGGAAATTATTCATTCAACATAACATGGAATGATACCAGCGGAATAAGTAGCGTATGGATCGAGCATAATTTAACTGGGACATTAAGAAACACTACAGTTGCTTTATCTGGATCACAGTATTCATTTAAAGTAACAGATTTAGGAACTGGAACCTATTCATACAGGTGGTATGCAAATGACTCTAATAATAATATAAATTTCAGCAATCAATTATCTTACACATTGAATCAAGCAAATAATATATGTTCGTTATCAATAAATCCATCTGCTACTGTAAATTATGGAACACAAGTCAATGTTTCTGGATCATGCACATATAATCAAGAAGCCATAGTTAATCTTTATAGGAATGGGATCAATGTAAATTCAGAAAATAATAATTATGTACTATTAAGTGTTGCGGCATACAATTATATTGCTAATATAACAAGCACTCAGAATTACACTTCAGCGACATCATCAAATACAATTACAGTAAATCAGGCTAATAATCCAGTTTCATTGACATTGAATGGCGTTGCTAATAACATAACAATAAGAGAAAATCAAACATTGACAGCAGTTGGAAGCTCATTATCAAATAATTTTAATATGTTCCGTAATGGAGCAGATGTAACTGGACAATCTGGAACTCCTATAAGCTTGACAAAAGGAATTTACCAATATTTGGTCACCTCAACTGGAAGCTTGAATTATTTATCAAATTCCACAGGAATAACATATTATGTAAATATTACAGACATATTTGATGATAACAATGCCCCTACTTATTCAATTATATTGAATCCAAGCAATAGCGTATATTTGAAGAATGCAAAATATTACTTCAACATAACATGGGCTGACAGTTCTGGAATTGCAAATGTATGGATCGAGCATAATTTAACTGGATTGTTGAGAAATCAAACAGCATTGTCTGCTGGAGGATACTATTACTTCAATGTTAGTGATCTAGGCGTAGGAAATTATCAATACAGATGGTATGCAAATGATTCTAGCGGCAATATATTAAATGTTAATAGAACTAATTTACTGACATTTAACTTAACTAGAGCGTCTACAACTTGTTCAATACAAGCAACTCCATCAAATAATATTGTATATCCTAACCCAATAAATGTTACTGGTACTTGCAATAACCCAGAATCTATAACTAATCTTTACAGAAATGGAATCAATGCAAATGCACAAAATGGAATCAATGTATTCTTGAAGTCAAGCTCTTACAATTACACAATAAATGCAACTCAATCGATGAATTATAGCTATTCATTAAATTCATTAAATGCAACAGTACAAAAAGCAAGTAATCAAGTAAGATTAACTATCAATGGCCAATCTTCCAATTTCTCAACAGTATTAGGAACATTGCTTAATGTTCAACCCACTTCTGATTCAGGAATATATGCAGTATTTAGAAATTCTGTTGATGTTACAAGCACATTGGGAACTCCACAGAATTTATCTTTAGGAAATTATACTTACTTCATAAATTCAATCGGCAATGAAAACTACACTGCGAATAGCACTGGATATTATATCGGCGTTAATATAATCCAGTGCACGATTGACTGCCCTTTCGCATTATATTTAGGACAAAGAGTAAACCTAATCTCTTTGCCATTGATACCAAGCAATAATTCAATACTATCAATATTCTCAAGCACGATTAATAATATAGACAGAATTTATGCTTACGATTCATTAACGCAATCATGGCTAATTTATAATTCAAATCCCTTAGTACCTAGCACGTTAATAACATTAGATCCATATAAATCATATTTCGTTATAACAAATAATGTTACTGGATTATCGATGATTGGAAACAATACCTATGCAAATGGAACCATCCCAACAATGAATTTGAATAATGGATGGAATTTGATAAGTTCATTTGGATTAACGCCAGTAACATTCCAAGACCAATTCCTAAACCAGAATATAACTGAGATATGGGAATTAAATAGTACAATGGATTATACACAAGTAACTAACTTGAATAATTTAATGCAGCCTGGAAACGGATACTGGGTTTACAAGGGATAAGTAATTACTAAGTTTTTTATATTAATCAATTTATTCTAATTTAGAGGTGACTTATGGATAAGATAATTAGTCTTGATAAATTATATGAAATGTCTAATACAATTCGTCAAGATATTATTATAATGCTTCTAGAAGCGGGTTCTGGTCATTCTGCTGGCCCCTTAGGAATGGCAGATATATTCACAGCGTTATATTTCAATGTTCTAAATCATGATCCAAAAAATCCTAATTGGGAAAAGAGAGACAAAGTAGTTTTGAGTAATGGTCATATATGCCCAGTATTATATGCAAGTCTTGCAAGATCTGGATATTTTGAAGTTGCTGAACTAAAAACCTTAAGAAAATTAGGAACAAGATTACATGGTCATCCACATAATCTGGAACTGCCTGGGCTTGAGAATTCTTCTGGCCCATTAGGTCAGGGATTATCAATAGCTTCAGGAATGGCTTATGCAGCTAGATTAAATAATGAACATCATAGAATATATTGCTTAATGAGCGACGGCGAACATGAAGAAGGCCAAATCTGGGAGGCTGCAATGTTTGCCGGAAAAAACAAGCTTCATAATTTAACAGGAATCATAGATCGTAATAATATACAGATAGATGGTTTCACCGAAGATATAATGCCATTAGAACCATTGAAGCAAAAATATGAATCATTTGGCTGGCATGTAATTGAAATTGATGGACATAATATTGAGCATTTCATAGCTGCTTGCAACGAATCAAAATCAATATTTGAAAAACCTACAGTAATAATTGCCCATACTATTCCAGGAAAAGATGTGAGCTTTATGGAATCAAAATATGAATGGCATGGAAAACCGCCAAACAAGGAAGAAGCTCAAAAAGCCCTTGAAGAATTAAAAAAAATCAGGACATTGAATGGCAGAATAGTTTCGGAGCACTCATGATAAACAAGGATATGAAACTTGACAGGAATTTGTTTTCTAGCACTTCTTATATAGCTACAAGAGATGGCTTTGGAGATGGAATAGTTGACGCTGCAATTAATAACAAAGATATTGTGCTATTATGCTGTGACTTAACGGAGAGCACCAGGAGCTTGAAATTTAAGAATACTTATCCTGAAAGATTCATAGAAATAGGAGTAGCTGAACAAAACATGGCAGGATTAGCGGCAGGATTAGCCTTTAGCGGAAAAATACCTTTCATAACTAGTTACGCTGTTTTTAGTCCTGGAAGAAACTGGGATCAAATTAGGGTGTCTATATGCTACAGCGAAGCGAACGTGAAAATCATAGGAGCTCATGCTGGAATATCTGTAGGACCAGATGGAGCAACTCATCAAGCTCTAGAAGATGTAGCTATAATGAGAGTTCTACCTAATATGACTATTGTTGTACCTTGCGATTATTATGAAGCTAAGAAAGCTACAGTCGAGGCATCAAAATTCAAGGGACCTTTTTATATGAGATTTGCAAGAGAAAAAACTCCCATAGTAACAACAGAAAAAACGCCGTTTGTTATTGGAAAAGCAGAAATTTTCAGGGATGGAAAAGACTTAACAATAATCGCGAATGGTCCGTTAGTCTATCAGAGTTTATTGGCTGCTGAAGAGCTAGAAAAAGATGGGATAAGCGCGAGAGTAATCAATTGCCATACCGTAAAAACATTGGATAAAGAAACAATTATAAAAGCAGCTAAAGAGACAAAAGCAATAGTTACGGCAGAAGAGCATCAAATTACCGGTGCATTAGGAAGCGCGATTTCAGAATTATTAAGCGAGAATTATCCAATCCCGATAAAAAAAGTCGGTGTCAAGGATAGATTCGGAGAATCTGGAGAAGCTAATGAGCTAATGAAAAAATTTGGATTATTGAAAGAAGACATAATAAAATCTGCAAAAGAAGTAATATCTATGAAATCACCTGTTAAATAAAACATTCATAACATTTTTTACTAAATTATCTACCCAAGAGGTCAAACTAAATTGCTCTGAATTTTTCTTTTTATCAAAATCATCAATTTGCGCTTTTGTTAATGCGTTAATCTCAGTGCCTTCTTCATTAGTTACAGAAATCTTGTCATAATCTGCCACTGGAACAGGTATATTAATTGTAGAATCTTGAATAAGCTCAGCACCCCCAGTTATTTCATTGGCTTTATTTAATGCATCAGAGTGCATGACTTTTGGATTAAATCCATATGAATAAATAGAAGAATCTCCTTTGATTATATTAAGATTGTAAAAATCTTCCTGTACATTTCCAGGAACGCATCCTTTTTCTAAAGATCTTCCTAAATATTTTATTGATTCATCAACATATTGATATTTATAGAAATAAAATTTATCGTTGCAATCTACCGCTATAGAAAACATCGGAATTATTAATACAAGCAATATTATCGATGTAATGATTGGTTTAATAGCCATTCGTTGTACACTCCAAAAGAGTTTGATTTGAAATAATTTCTCATAATCGTATAGTCTTGAGACCTATAAAAAGTACTTAATGAGCATCCTTTTAAACATTGCGTATTATTGAAATCAGACCATTTTGTGCATTTAGAATCATCACAATTAGGGGCATTATTTATATTAAGCGACTTATATGAAACCTCGTCTACATATTCATCAACCAAATGCCCAAATAAATGCGCAAATTCATGCAACACAACAAATTGATTATCTGCAGTATTTATGGATCCAAGATTAAGATATGCACTGCTTCTTATAGGAACTAATGCATCAACAAAACTATTTATATCCCCTAGAACAAAAATGTAATCATTAGGACACTTTGATGCGGATCTTTTTGATATATAATCGTCACATATCAAAGTGCCTTGAGTAGTGCTACATGCCATTGAAGTAGTATAAACCGCGTAAAAACTTAGCTGGTCCATGTTGCTCTTGAATGGCTCAATATTAGCAAACCCGGCCTTGCCATTAATATATTCTTTAGCAGACGCTAAAAATTCATCTTGTGATTTATATTGGTAAGACAAAAATACTATGTTTAAAGACTTTGGATTTTCTTGGATCGTGATGCAATTAGAATCCGGAGATTTTTTTAGATTTGGATTTATGTTAAAATATACTATTACTGCTAAAGTAATCATTATAATTATTATAGTAGCAATTCTTGCTATATTTTCCTTTTTCATCTATTAAAAACAAACTTTGTTAAATTAATAAATTTATCTATAACAAAAATAAAAATAGCTTAACATATTTTAATCATCGAAAGTTTTATATACAAAAAACCGAAATATATTTTACAGAGGTGATATGATTCATGAATAAAAAGAAAATTCTCGTTGTTAGTTTCAACCATTTAAGGATTAAAGATGTTGGTTTAGTCGGTGGAAAAAACGCCTCTCTTGGAGAAATGTATTCCACGCTTAAGAACAAGGGGATAAAAATTCCAAATGGTTATGCTATAACTTCCAATGCATACAGATATTTCTTGAAACATTCCAAAGCAGATACACAAATCAAACACATATTGAAAGATCTTGACACTAAGAATTTAAAGAATTTGCAAGAAAGAGGAAAAGCAGTAAGAAATCTTATAGAAGGCCTGGATTTTCCGAAGGACCTCGAAAAACAAATAAGAAAATTTTATACTAAACTAGAATTAGAATATGGAAAAAATTGCGATGTAGCAATAAGATCTAGCGCCACTTCTGAAGACTTACCTGATGCTTCTTTCGCTGGACAGCAAGAATCTTATCTTAACATACAAGGCGCAGATAATGTACTTAAAGCATGCAAAAAATGTTTCGCTTCATTATTCACTGATAGAGCAATATCCTATAGAACTGATAAAAAATTCGATCATTTCAAAGTAGCATTGTCCATTGGAGTTCAGAAGATGGTAAGAAGTGATTTAGCTTGTTCTGGAATTATGTTTACGTTAGATACAGAAAGCGGATTTAGAAACGTAGTCTTAATCAATGCAAGCTACGGACTTGGAGAAAATATTGTAAAAGGCTTTGTAAATCCCGATGTATTTTATGTCTTCAAGCCAACCATGAAAAAATTCAAGCCAATCATATCAAGATATCTAGGAAGCAAGCAAAAAAAATTAATCTATACGCATGATTGGGATAAACCAACTAAAAACATTGATGTTCCTAAGCAAGACAGAGATAAATATTCATTAAATGATGATGAAATTTTAACCCTAGCAAAATGGGGTTGCGTAATCGAAGAACATTACAAGAGACCAATGGATATTGAATGGGCTAAAGATGGCAAGACTAAAGAACTATACATAGTACAGGCAAGGCCGGAAACAGTTCATTCATCTGAAAAAGGCGGGTTCTATTATGAATATAAAATGAATAAAGCTAAAGTTCTACTCAAGGGCCAGAGTGTAGGTCAAAAAATTGGCCAGGGACAAGTAAACTTAATATCCAGCGTAAAAGACATTTACAAATTCAAAAAAGACCAAGTTCTAGTGACTAAGATGACTGACCCTGACTGGGACCCTATAATGAAGATAGCTTCAGCCATAGTAACAGATCAGGGTGGAAAAGCCTGT
>CAYHJT010000031.1:0-8967 GCA_964356985.1 Candidatus Woesearchaeota archaeon | reverse complement strand
CGGATTCAAGAGCTGCAGCGATAGTTATAGAAATTCTTGATAGTTACCTTTGATTAAAAATTGTTTATAAACCTTTATTGAAAAAATCAGAAGAATTTGAAGTCAAATTAAAGGGGATTCTTGAAAAGACTAAGACAGCTGAAAAATTAAAACAAGATAAAGATGAATTGAATTATCTTGGTTAATTATTGATGTATTATAAAAAATTATCTTAATTATTAACTGAAATTTTAAAAAGTATTATTCACCATTTGAAAAATTTTTAGTAAAATAGATTTATATGCTCTCTCAAGCTCTTTTTTATTATAAACATCGTTGTGACTCATGGGTGTTATTCCTCTGTCTATTCCCCCAATAAAAATTTCATATTTAATTGACCATTTTATCTTTTCATTAGGACTAAATAATGCCCATAATTGAATGCTTTCTGTATGGCCCCCTGTTTGAGTTTTAATCCATCTACTAATACGATTATCTTTATCTAAATTGTATTGATGGTCTCGTTGTGCATTTTTATTTAATTCTTTAACGATATTTCTTGATATTTTTTGAATATCCTTCTCAAAATTTGCTTCCCAAGCTTCTTGTTGTGCTGTAGTCATATAATAATAAAAATATATCAGAATTTATAAATAAAACTATACTAGAGAATATATTTTAAAATTAATTTTTTGTGAAGAATTTTTAATATTAAATATTATAATCATTGATAATAGTATTTAGGCACTAAAACTTTTAGTTGTTGATTAAATTATTTAGTTACAGTTAAGCTTAAAATATTTAATCAAAGATTATAATATTTGATTTATATATTTTAGAGTCGAGATAAATTTATAAATGAAATAACATCTTTAATTTTTTATGTCTAAAGTACTAATAAGATTGAGGAAATTACAATTGAAGAAATATGATTCTGGTAAGAAATTAATTAATATAGATTTTCAATATCTCGAGAACGATAAACCATATACAATAAATAAAGATTTTAATCTCGAAGGTAGTAGTTTATTATTTGCTAAAAACGTTTTAACAGAGATAAAAAAACAAGCAAAAGTAAAATATAACTTAAATTTTGATGAATCTTTTGATAACTTTGTTAATGTTCTTCTCGACGAGGAAGAAATAGGTTATACTGAAGAAAGATTAGCAACAGGATTGAATAGAATAAAAGAAAAAATTCGCGGATTTAAGAGCATACAAAGCCATGAAAATTACATAAATAGATTCCATGATTTAAATAATTATACTGTAGAGTTTAAATAGATTTTAAATTTTGAAGAAATTTCTTAGATCTTTTTCTTTCTGTTTATTCTCTGAAAGTTTAATTTTTCTCCAACCAATTATTTCGAGTTTTTCATGAGACTTGCAATTTGGGCAGGTGCTAGGAGTTTTGTCAGATATATTAGACATCCATTCCCAACCGCAAGATTTACAATGCATTGTGTATCTTATAGAATTTTTATCTTCTAAGACTAATGGTTCTTCTTTTTTTATGTAAATATAAGATAAAAGAAATAATATCAATATTATAGATATAACTAATGACTCTAAAAATATATTTGATATTGTTTTTATGATAAAAATTGTGATAAAAGACAATATAAAAAAGGCTACAAAAAGAATCCCTATTTGTTGGTAAGGCTTCATATCATTTATATGATAAAAAGTTATTTAAATGCTATCTAAAGGACTTTTAACACGTTTTAGCTGTTCTTTTGATATATGAGTATATATTTGTGTCGTCGATAATTGGCTATGTCCTAGTAATTCTTGAATAATTCTAATATCTGTACCTGTATCTAGAAGATGTGTAGCAAATGAGTGTCTAAGAGTATGGGGAGTAACTTTTTTCTGAATATTGGCTTTTTTAGCAGTTATCTTGATTATTTTTTGAACATTTCTCGTTGTTAAAGTATTATTTTTTCCTGGAAATAGGTATTCTTTAATACTAAAATGTTTTAAGTATTGCTCAATAGTTTTTACTACTGTTTCTGATAGTATAAACATGCGATCTTTTGAGCCTTTTCCAGAACGAACCCAACCAGTTTTATTTTTTAAGTCCAAATCATTAAATTTCATATGAACTAATTCTGATACTCTTAATCCTGAAGAATATAATAATTCCATAAGTAATTTAGATCTTAATGTTGATGCTGAATCTATTAATAATCTGACTTCATCCTTTGTTAATACTTCTGGCAATCTTTTTGGAATTTTTGGAGTAGTTATAGACGACAATTGCTTGTTTAGCACATTCTTAAAAAAGAACGTAATTGATGCTTTTTTCAATGCCACCGAGGTTGCTGCTAATTTTTTGTCACCCATTAATTCTGATAAATACTCTTTAACATCAATTTCCTCTAAACTAGAAGGATCTTTTTTAACAAATTCAAGAAATTTTGATGTATGAAGTGTATAGGCCTTAAGAGTTTGTGGAGAAAATCCCTTTAATTTTAGCTCCATAGTGAGCTTTTTAATATAATCACCACTTTCTTTTTCCATATAAAGATAAAATCGGTATTAAGTATATAAAGGTTCGGTTAATAAATAAATATATAAAGGGTAAAAAGACCAAATTTTTTCCGATGATACAGAAATTTTACGATAGAGAAGAACACGGATACAGAATAGGTAGAAGAAATCGTGATGATGGCATATGTATTACCATTGAACATAATAATGAAGAGTGGCATATTAATTCTGAAATCATTAAAGAATATAGACTTTTTATTGATTATAATAGCGAAGAAAACCTACCAAAAAGATTATATTTTAAAGATGGAAGATTAATCAAAGGAAATATGAATTATCCTATATTTCAAGTTATACAAAGAAATTTAATTTATATTCCTAAAAAAGATCGTTTATATCTAGAAGATTGTTTGAAAGATATTGATTTTAAGGTAGAAAAAGATGGTAAATGAACTTTTAAAATATGAAGAAACTAATGAAAGAATGTATGTTTTTATTTTAGAGGGAGTAGAGAATCGTATTCAAGTTACATATTATTTAGCCCAAGGAAGAGGAAATTTGTCTATAAGTGAGTTAAAACCTGCAATGATAGGAGATCTGGAAAATGTTTTGAGCAAGATTGATGAATCTGGAATAATCATTGGTAATAATATAAATAGAAATATTGTAAAGGGATTAAGAAGCATTGATTCTAGTACATTTAAAGAAAAGGATTATTTTATGCTTGATAGATTACTTCATGATTGTGATCCGAAGTTTTTTAGTATAGAAGATCAGAGATTATCAGATGACTATGCTGGAGAAGTTTAGAATAGCTATGAAACTTATTAAGCTCAATACCATTGAAGGAACTGTAAAAAGATATGTCTTTGAGACAGATTCAATGCAAAGGGTATATCTAGATTATATTGAGGTAGGCCGTGATGGGGAATTGTATTTTTATAGTCCTTATGATGAAAATCAAGAACCAATCATATTATATCGATCTAAATCAAATACTGTAACTTTAGATTTAAGTTCGGAAGTATTAAACGGGTTGTTAGGAGATTCTTCACAAAAAGTAAATATAACTAATTCTTTACAACCCAATATAAAGATAGTGTTTGAAAGATGTTTGGAGAGGGTTAAAGAAATAAAAGAAGAAGGATTAGAAGGTTTAGTTACTGATAATCTTGAAGATGTTCCATTCTAATAGTATTTATTCATAGAAAGTTCAGTTAACGAAGGGTTTTTAAGTTTTTCGTTGATTCGATTAATATGGACTTAGACTATTTGGAAAGGTTTGAAGAAATAAGGGAGTATGTTTATAGAACAAATGATCCTAAGAAATATCTAAAATTAAGATTTGAATATCTTAGTCATCATCAAATTATTAGCTTACGTATATCTGAGATCAAGACATATCAATATAGTATATCTAATGAATACAGTCTATTAAGCATGGATGGGAATGATAATATTTCGGGAGATTTAACTAAAGATTTGCATGAATTATTTCTAAAACCTGGAATATTTTGTGATATGGTAAATTGTGATATGGGTAATTTAGAAAAATTGTTACGAAAATGGGAAAAAAAGATTTCAGATACCCACTCAAGAACACAAGCACCTAAGGGGATTATTTCACCTGAAGGTTTTATTGAGATGGGATAATCAAGTTTTATTTATAGAAAGTTCAGTTAATGTATATTATGCGAATTATTGATTTTCTGGTTTTTTAGAAGACTTTCTACTTTTTCCAAAAGATATTATTTCTTCTTTAATCCTTTTGCTAATTATTATAGAAAAAATCATTGCAATGCCTAATATTATTGAGATAATGTTTGAGGTTAGTGTGTCTGCACCTAGCATTCTAATTAATTGTTGTGCAATAAGAATTACTATTACTATGAAAAACATAGCTTTTATGACTAATTCTGTTAAATCAGATAGGTCTAAAGATAGTTGCCTTGTGGATTGGCCCATTTTTGTCTCCTTTAATTACTATTACTTGGACATAGAGTGTTTAGATATAAATAGTTTTTGGAATAGAGGTTATTTTTTGCCTTTTATCAAAAA
This sequence comes from Candidatus Woesearchaeota archaeon, assembly GCA_964356985.1. Classification (GTDB taxonomy): domain Archaea; phylum Nanobdellota; class Nanobdellia; order SCGC-AAA011-G17; family JAGVZF01; genus CAYHJT01. The sequence continues at coordinate 4,437 of CAYHJT010000031.1, read as the reverse complement.
GTATCCTAACAATAAGCTAGTCAATACTAACAAATTTAAACTAAGAAGTTCTAGCTTTTTAGCTAAAATGAATAGGTTTTGGGGTAAATTTAGAGAAGTTATATATAAAATAATGATTAATATAAAGGAAGGGATTAGTACTACTTTTTGAGTTTTGGTTAGGTTCATTGGAGATTTAAATCAAATAAGATGAATTTAGATAAGGTTTAGGGTTGTCTTCTGCCTTGAATTTTATTTGAAGATTCTACAAACTCTTTTTTAGCCTCTTCTAATAGGGCAACTTGAGAGTTAATTATAGTAATCAAAGTGTTAATTGCGGTAGCTTGCATAATATTGTAGTTTAATTGATCCCTTACATTGATTATACCCGAATTTTCTTTAGATAAATATTTCAGATTTTCGATGTTACGATTCATAGATTGTTTAACTACTTGAAATCCTAAACTAAGCTCGGATTCTACTTTTTCAATATTAACAATAAGTTCATGTTTTTTTCTTCCGAATATCATAATTAACAAAACAATAAATAACTATATAAGATTTATTGTGATTTTTAATAATAAACGGTGTTTGGACAGTGTTTAGATTCTATCTTCTTCTCTTAGAAGTCTTAGAAACAGGTTTAGTGGCCCTTGGTTTTTTCCAGAATAAACCTAGATATAAGATTGGAAGAATTCCTATTGAATTTATTATTAATAAAGCTATAAACCAGTTTCTTTGCTTACTTTGAGAAGATTTCCATAAAGCGATGCCTTTCCAGATTAATTCCCATAGAATTATGGGTATTAATAATAATAGAAGAGTATCATTGTTCATATACGTATTAATACTAAATTAAATATAAATGTTTTGATTTGAATTATTTAAGAATTGATTAAAGATTTTAAGAAAAAAATAAAGGAATAATCTATATCTAGATTATCTTATTAATTAAAACTTTTTGTGTTTTTGGTAGCATTCTCTGCAATAAACCGGTTTTCCTTCCATAGGTTTGAAAGGTACTTCAGTTTCTTTGCCACAGTCTGCGCAAACAGCTTTATGCATTGTTCTTTTGAAAGAACCGCCGCCACCGTAGTTTCCGTATCCCATTTTATTTTTCTCCTTATATATATTATTTATACAATACCATAACAGTATTATATAGTTAAAAAACTAAAAATTTGTATTACTTATAAACTTATGCATATTGATAAAAGTTTCAATTATTGATTAAAACTTTTAATCATTCTCCTAAGTGGTGTTTTTTAAGTTTTTTCTTCAATAAATCAGATACGATTATGTCTGCACCAGCTAATTCTGGAACTACAACATGATCTGCGCCGGCTTTCTTAAGCTTATTAACTAAGTCTAAACGCTCAGATCTAGCATACACATTTAATCTAGAATTTAGCTCTTTAGCTGTTAATATAACTAATAAATTTTGTTCTGTTTTAGGTATTACTGTAATGAGTCCTTTTGCTTTTTTTACTTCGGCTTTCATTAAAGATGAATCATAATTATTTGATTCTGCAATTACTAAATAACCTTTTTTTGTAAGCCCTTTTCTTTGTTCTTTGTCAGCATCAATTATTACAAATGGAACATTATTTTCACTTAGTAAGTCTGCTACATGTTCTCCTACTCTGCCACCACCATATATGATATAATGATTTTTTAATGAGCTTATCTTTTTCATTTTAATCCACCTCTTAATATTATTATAAAAATGTCCTTCAACAATGAAGTCCATTGCACTCCAAAATATAAACCATATTAAAAATGTCCCAAATATCATTAAAGAGACCTGTAAAATTCTTTCTCCAAAAGTATGATTATCTGGAGGGTCATACGCTAAAGTTTCTAAAGTTAATAAAAAAGCTTCTGAAAAACTAATATTTCTTATATTTGAGTATACCAATGTAACTATAAATAATAAACTTAAAAATAAGATCATTAATATTTTTAATTTTTTAGCTATATTTTGAGGACTTGGCCCAATTTGAGAGTGAGGCATAATAGAAAATATTTTGAATAGTATTTAAATCTTTTTTACTACACTTAAAAAACAAGAATATAGATAATATAAAAAAAGAAAACTTTTATTAATAAAAGCTGTTTGATATTGTTATGAGTTTTTTAGATTTTTTAAAAAAAGAGGATAAACATGAAAAAAAGCTTAGGGTTCTTAATAATAACCTCGATACTTCATTCTCAAATATAAGAAAAGACATGGATAACTTTGGTAAATGGGTTATGCATTTAGAAAATCATAGAAATAATCATCATTCTAAAATAGAAGACCTTGAAAAAAGGATTTATTTATTAGAAAGAATGTTAGAAAATGTAAAATATGCAAAGGATTTTGTTCAGACACCTTTCCTGTCCAAACACAGACAAACAGCTGTCCGTTTAAAACAACCATCTGTTGCTGTCCAAACACCTGTCCAAACAGATATTGGATCAAATTTTGATAAAAATCCTGTAGAACTAGAACAATTATTAAGAAGTTTAACAGTAATGGAAAGAGCAGTTTTATGGACTTTATTAAATACCGATATGAAGATGAGTTATGATGATTTAGCGATATTATTGGGTAAGGATAAGTCAACATTAAGAGGCCAAATTAATAATATTAAGCGTAAAAGTGAGAGCTTAATTTCTGAATTTACTGAAATAAGTGGTAAAAAGAGATTCTATGTTGAAGAAAGTGTGAAGAAGAGAGTAATTAAGAGTATAAAAAGAGGACCTATAACTGTCCAAACGAGTGATTTTAAGAAAAAAAAGCGTAAAAGTGAGAATTAGATAAGCTTTTTCTGATAAGGATCTTGATTGTTATATAGATTAAATAGTCTAGATTTGAGGTTTAAGTGTTTAAATTCATCTGAGATAGAGAATATAGTGAGTTTATTATTGATTTTTGTTCGTATAATGGGCATATTCTTCTTTATCATATTAGAAATATGAGACCTAATACATCCAGGAGTAAGCTTAAAGTGAGACGATAAATCATCATAAGTAACTTTTCCAAGATCTTCATCTAATTGATATATAGTTAAAAAAATTAGGAATTCTTTCTTTGTTAAACCTAAAAATGTCTTATCTATGTCAGATAATTTATCAAAAATCATATGATTTTTGGGGGTTTCTATGGGTATTATGTGCATATGTGCATGCGTATGTGCATGCATATCTGCATAGACCCCTTCATTTCTAGTGGAAACATATTTTTTTTCGGTTAAAATTTGTTCTTCTTTTGGTTTAAATTTGATTAAATCTTCTATTTTTAAAAGAAATAGGTCGTTTTGTGCTTTTTGTTCCGTTATAATTGATTTTAATAGCTCAATTTCTTTTTCAAGCTTAATCATATCTTTTTTTACCTTAAGAAATGAAATTTTTACTTTATCTTCAAAATTATTCTCTATCATGATTATTATGAGTTAAACAAAAAAATATTTAAACGTTGCGTATGTGCATAAGTGTTTAGAAAGTGCTTGCGTATGTGCATAGAAATAGATTATATCGACGAAGATATCTCTGCATAATACTTTTTAAATAAAAGAATGAATAATTCTTGATTTAATTTTATTCCTGTGTTTAATAATGAATTAGCGAGGCTAATTCCACACCCTTTCTCGTCTAAATTCGGAAATTTATAGTTTAACATGGAATTTATAGTATAATTACATAGAAATCCTTCATTTATTTCTAAAACAACATTATTATTTGATTTATTCTTAAATGTTAGTTTATTTAAATCGGCTTTAATTTCTTCATAACTAAAGATATTATGTTTAATTTCTTTAAATTGATGGCTTAAGAGTTCAAAACGTATTAAAGAGATTAGAATCTGAGAATTAGAGTTATTAGATATGAATCCGTAAATATCGGCATTAAGATGATTTGATGAGCTTAATTGGCATTGGAGTGGTTTATAGACTCTCCCAAGATACTTTAGAGACTTCTGTTTTACTTTAGATTTTCTTCTTTTTGATTTTACTAGGTAAGCATAGTTTGAAGATTTAATCTTTTTTACTCTAATATACATATTATTAGGCACTACATTTAATTAAATAAACTTATTGGTTATAGACTATATAAGTTCTATATATTTAAGTTTTAAATATAGTCAATATAATCAAAAATTAATCTTTTTTTAAATAATATATTTAACTCAATATTACAAATTTTGTTTCTAACTATTGAGTTGTGTCGCATTACAAAATATAAATAAAAATTTCTATTATAAAGTGCGATTGTATTTATAAAGAAAAGAGTTTATTAGTATTGCTAAGATGGATGAAGAGCTAAAGATTGTTAAGATTATGCAGGAGTTAAGATGTACTTGGGAAGAAGCAGTAAAAAAGTCTAAAGAGAGACGAACTTTAAAGGAATTCTTTTAAGGAGGGCCTAGTTGAAAAAGTCTAAATTCATTAAAGTTATATTGTGGGCTATTGCCCT
>CAYHJT010000030.1:0-9493 GCA_964356985.1 Candidatus Woesearchaeota archaeon | reverse complement strand
TTATCATTCAGTTTATTTCTCCTCTTATGAAATTATTAAAATTATTATTGAGATACTACTTGGCCATCTTTGAAACGAACTATTCTTTGAGCATATTTAGCGATGTTTTCATCGTGAGTTACTAAAATAATTGTTTTTTTCTCTTTCTTGTTTAAATCTGCCAATAAGTCCATTACTTCTTTTCCAGTCTTTGAGTCTAAAGCACCAGTAGGTTCATCAGCAAGTATTATCTCGGGATCATTAATCAAGGCTCGAGCGATAGCTACTCTTTGACGTTCACCACCAGATAACTGGCCTGGACGATTATGCAACCTTTGACCTAATCCAACAATAGTGAGATATTTTTTAGCAAGTTCTTCTCGTTGCTTACCGGGAACATGCTGAAGCATTAAAGGCAATGTAACATTCTCCATAGCATCTAGTGAACCTATAAGATTGAAGACTTGAAATACAAAACCTATTTTTTTAGAACGAACCTTGGCTAGCATATTACTATTATATACTGAAACATCTTCGCCCCCAAGAAATATTTTTCCTTTTGTAGGCTTGTCTAAACAGCCTATCAAGTGCATTACTGTTGATTTACCAGAACCAGAAGGACCCATAATAGCTACAAATTCACCGCGCTTAATGCTGAAAGTAACGCCACGAGCTGCTTCTACTTTTATCTCGCCAAGATCATAAACTTTCCAGACATCATGTAAAGATACTGCATCCATAATCAAGAAAATCTTATGGAGATATTTAAATCTTATCAATATTGAATATCAAAACTCTTTTAAATCATTATTAAAGTAATATTGGTAACGCGGGAGTGCCGGAGTGGCCAAACGGGTCAGATTCTATCTATGTTTAATAAGCTAGTAGAAGACCATGCTTAGGACCTGATGGCTTAGTGCCTTCGCAGGTTCGAATCCTGTCTCCCGCATTTTAAAATTTTTATAATTCTATTTCTTTACAGAATAATAATATTGAGAAAATTGCTATATTCACTTTGATTTTTTTCTGTGTCTTCTCAAGAAGAAGAAGCCTACAATTAATACAACTATTGCTAATACAATCCAAAGAGTATAATTTGAACCATTATTTGATTTATTTGGTGTGCTGTAAATATCCTTGCTTAATTCATCAAATCCGTTTTTCAAGTGGTTATTCATAGTTAATATAATTGTTTTATCGGCAGTTCTTCTATAACCATTTATATCAGTATAGTCTATTGATAATCTTAAGTTGTAATCTTTTCCAGAAACATAATCTTTAGGCAAAACATTAACCTCGACAGAAGTATCGTCTCCTGCATTTAGATTTCCTATGATATAAGAGTTATATCCAAAGTTGGTGAAGTCTGCTTGCTTGCTTAATCTTAAAGTGATAGATTGGGCGTTGGTTGTTCCTGTATTAGACAAGCCGATTGTGACTCCGCTCTTGCTGATATCTTGAATGGCCACATCAAAACTTGATGTTACATCTGCCACCTTTATCTTGAAGAAATATGGATAATAGATTGATTGTGAATTATATGCGCGATATTCTACTTCGTAATTTCCTGACAAAGCTTGATTATCCACTCTTATTTTATAATGAAGAGTTCTTTTTTCTCCTGTGTCAATGCTTAGTAGATTTGAATTTATGTCACTAGATGATGCATCTAATGTGAAAGGGTATTTCATGATAAGATCAAATCTAGGATTGGTTATTGCTTGACCATTATTCTCAAGTTTCATATAAATATCGACATACTCACCAGGGTTTACTGGAAAAGGATCTTGACGAATCTCTTGAACGCGGACATTAGAACTATAGCTTGTTTCGGATAAGTTTTTATTTACATCAGATTGAGTGGTATTGAATGTTAAAACTTGAGTAGAATCTGCTTGAACATAACTAGATAGAATTAGTATAGATATAAACAAAAATACTATAATAATTTTTTTCATGCTGATTTTCACCCTTGTTTTATTCTTATTTTTTTACTATAATTGATTAGTAGTTATATATTAATATTTTCTTAAATTTTTTGATGATTTCTTTACATATTTTAAAATCAATATCCAACTTACAATTATAATCACTAGGGCTATTAATGATAAGCCTATTAATGGATATAATGTTAATGGAGATTTATAAATTTTATTGTTGATTGAACTAGGAGAAGTTAGTGAAAATAGATTGAATATTGCTATAAATACTATCAAAAGATAACTCCCAATAATTAATGAATATCTTAAATTATATGATGTTGATTTCATAAAAATATGATAGAAAGTCATATATATAAATTATTTCATAACTAAAACCATGAAAGTCAAAAAAATATTATTAAAAGACGACAAGAAATTTTATTGGTCTAAAGACGATTTTCACACCCAATATGGGTTAATAAAAGAGAATAATTTAGCAAAGGCCAAGACTGGAATGATTAAAACACATCTAGGCAAAGAATTACTCGTAATGGAAGCTTTGTTTCATGATAATCTCGAGAAAATGAAGCGGGGCCCTGCAGTAATATTGCCGAAAGATGTTGGTTTGATATTAACATATAGCTCAATTGACAAGAATTCAATAGTTATGGATGCAGGCACAGGATCAGGAATGCTAGCAATGTTCTTGGCAAGATTTTGCAAGAAAGTGATAAGTTACGAAAAAAATCCTGAATTCTACAAGATTGCTGAAGAAAACATGAAATCTTTTGAGATCAAAAATGTTACAATAAAGAATGAAGATATCTATGAAAACATAAAGGAAAAAAATCTTGATTTAATAGTCTTAGATGTTCCTGAACCTTGGAAAGCTCTTGAAAATGTAAAGAAATCATTGAAGCCGAGCCATTATTTAATATGTTATTTACCTAGCATAAATCAAGTAGCACAATTAATGGAAAATGCGCAAGGATTCTTGCATGAAAGGACTGTTGAACTAATATATAGGGAATGGCAAGAAGATGTTACAAGATTAAGGCCTAAATCACAAATGATCGGTCATACGGGATTCTTAGTATTCTTAAGAAACATTTAAATATACATTTTTTAGGATTTTAGCTATGGAACATTATGAAAAATTAACTATAGATACTAGTGTTGTAATTGAAGGTGTATTATCTAAAAGAATTGAAGCTAATCAAATCAAGATAGATCAATTACTGATACATGAAGCAGTTTTAGCTGAGCTAGAGCATCAATCAAACCAGGGCCGAGAAATCGGAGATTTAGGTTTAGAAGAGCTAAAAAAATTGCGAGAATTAAGCACGAAAAAGGATTTCATAATAAAATATTCCGGAACTAGACCAAAATTCAACGAAATAAAATATGCTTCACTAGGAGAAGTAGATTCTTTGATTAGGGATTTAGCGTATAATGAAGATTCTGCACTAATGACTGCTGACAGAGTGCAGAGCGAAGTTGCGTTAGCTAAGGGCATCAAGGTAATATTCATTGAAAAAACAACTACTAAGAAAAAACTTATTTTCGAAAAATATTTTGATAAAGATACTATGTCTGTGCATTTAAGAGAAAACTTAGCTCCTCATGCAAAGCGTGGAATGCCCGGCAAGTGGGAGTTTGTAGAATTAGATTCTAAATTACTAAGTCAAAAAGAAGTTCAAGATATGGCTAAGGAAATAGTGGAAGAATCAAAATCTAGACGTGATGGTTTCATAGAAATTGAAAGAAATGGCTCCTCAATAATTCAATTAAGCAATTATAGAATTGTAATAACTAGACCACCATTTAGTGATGGATGGGAGATTACATTAGTAAGGCCTATTAAAAAAATGACTATGGCCGAGTATAATTTAGATCCAAAAGTAATGGCTAGAATTGAGCGCGGTGCGGAAGGAATATTAATTGCAGGTCCTCCCGGATCAGGCAAGTCGACATTTGCCGCTGGATTAGCTGAATTCTACGCAGCGAAAGGTAATATAGTCAAAACTATCGAAGCCCCCAGAGACTTGCAATTAAGCGATGCAATAACTCAATATGCAATATCTTATGGATCAAGCGCAGAAATCCATGATATTTTATTATTATCAAGACCAGACTATACTATATTTGATGAGATGCGTAATATCGATGATTTCAATTTATTCGCTGACTTAAGATTGGCTGGAATAGGTTTAGTTGGTATTGTACATGCTACTAACCCAGTTGATGCAATTCAAAGATTCATTGGAAAAATGGAAACTGGCGTAATTCCGAGTGTAATTGATACAATCATGTTCATCAAGAACGGAAATATTGGAAAAATTTTAACAGTAAATATGTCTGTCAAAGTTCCTAGCGGTATGACTGAAGCAGATTTAGCTCGTCCAATAGTAGAAATAAAAGATTTCATGACAGGAAATCTAGAATATGAAATTTACAGCTATGGTGAAGAAACTGTAGTAATTCCTTTAACAGAAATAAAGGAATCAAACAATCCTGTACAAGCATTAGCCAAGAAATATCTAGAGTCAGAGATAAAGGAATATGTTCATCAAGCTAAAGTAGAAATATCTAGTGATAACAAAGCAATTGTCTATGTTCCAGAAGGAGACATAGCAAGAATCATTGGAAAGCAAGGAAAAAACATTATGGAGATGGAAAAAAACCTTGGAATTGGAATAGATATTAGAAGTCTAGAAGATGTTAAGAGAGAAGCAATAAAGTGCGATATATTCCAGACTAAGAAAGCTGTAATAATAAAATCTGTTGATAAATTACGCAAGAGTAGCGCCTATATATTCATAGATCAAGAACATGTATTTAACGCAGATTTCAATAAATCTGGAGAAATTCTAATAAATAAAAAGTCTGAATTCGGACAAGAAATAAGTGAAGCCATATCTAAAAAGAAATTTATTGAAATCAAAGCATGATTAATTAACAATCCTGTATGAAAATTTTGATTTTTTAGAGTCTAAATCCAGGATTAAACTTAGACCAACTCTTTTAGAAATATCTTCTATAATTTTTTTATATCCATTACCATCAGATAATTCATGAATAAAGTAATAATCCGCATTTATTCTGATCTCAGAAGTACTCATTCTTAATGCATTATCAACTAAGCTTTCCAAAGTCGATAATCCAAAAAAGATGGATTCACTCTTTACTTCAGTTATTAAATTATTGTGATGTTTAGTTTCTTCATTCAATATCAAAATGTCATCTTTAAGTATATTAAGATAAGGAGATTCATTCAATATTTTCTTGATAGTTCTTCTTTTTCTATATTCTTCAAACATAAAAATGAGCATTAAGAAAAGCATTTAAAATTTTCTAAAATAGATATAGAAAGGTTTTTAAGAAAATCTATTATTTTATTGGTATGCCAAAAAATGTTGAAGAATCAATAGGACATGCAGCAACTAAGATAGCTCAAGATATAAATGCCAATGCAATCATTTCTATTGAAAGAATCGAAGACAAGGGATTTGATGATGTTCCTTATCATATGAATGTAAAAGTAACTATATTCAAGCAAGTAAGAAAGGGCGTTTTCAAGAAAGTTGAATATGACACCAAAATTCGAAAGTTAGAATCTGGATCTGTAACCCCAGTAAAAGAAATCTTAATGGAAGGAATCAATAAGAATTATATTGAAAAGGGTGATAGAGTTGTTTGTGTTCAAGATGAATCATTAGGAACAGGATATAAGGGATTATTATTCATATTCGATGTAGATCAGATATTCTTTGATATATCAACACATAATCTAGCCGAGAATATAAGCACAGAAGTAGTTGAATCTGTGATTAATATGGCTATTGAAATTGCTAAAGAAGGCCGTGAAGGCAAGAAAATAGGAACCGCATTCATCATAGGCGATAAATCAGAGATTGGCAAGTATATTAGGCAATTAATCATTAATCCATTTGCTGGCTATGCAGATAATGCTAAAAAAATAACTGATCCTTTAATGAGAGAAACGATAAAGAATTTCGCTCAATTAGATGGAGTATTTGTGCTTGACAGAAGTGGAGCAATATTAACTGCCGGAGCTTACATCGATATAGAAGCAAAGAACGTAGACTTGCCTCCGGGATTTGGAACCAGACATAGAAACTGTGCTGCTATAACCAAAGAAAGTGATTCAATAGCTGTTGTAATAAGCGAATCTGGCGGAATAATTAGGGTATTCAAGCAAGGTAAAATAGTGATGAAGCTTCCAGAGACAGAACCTAAGAAAGATATGGACACTTCAGCGGCGACTAATAAAGCTTAAAAACATACTTTTTCTTAAATAATTTATGCCCGCGTAGCTCAGTTTGGATAGAGCAGATCACTCCTAATGATCAGGCCGAGGGTTCAAATCCCTTCGTGGGCGTGAAGAATCGGGGTATAAAGCCCTTTTATTTTGGCTATTTCCAATAGCTGTTAGGGCACCCTGATATTTATATTTTTCTAAATTCTTGGTCCAAAACTTGTCTTTTACAATTCTTATAGTTTGCAACCCATATAGTCTGTATGGAAGAATGCATTGTATGCGATAAAGAAATTCGAGATGATGAAGAGTTATGTGATGTTTGCAGAACTTTCTACTACAAGTATCCTTCTCACATCAGGGAAAAGATCTTGAATTATCATAGAAAGCTGAAAGGCAAGGAGGTTGGGGAAGATGAAGAAGGGACTTATTAATGTAATATTAGGAATGCTATCAGTATTGTTAGTAATTTTAGGAATGACTCCAGCAAGAGCAATTGATCCTGCGGATAAAGCGACTTTTGACCAAATACTACAACCAGTTCTGAAAATCTATGGATTTGTCCAGTATGCAGCAACAGTAATAGCTGCTTTATTCTTGGTGTTTGCAGCTATCAGTTACATGACTTCTGGTGCTGATCAAAAGAAAAGAGACAGCAACAAGTTTATGATTGCCTCTATTGTATTTGGGCTAATCATAATTTGGGCTACACCATTCTTAATAAACTTCATACTAGGACAATGAAAACAGTAATTTTTATTATTTTTTTATTACTTGTACCAACAGCTTTGGCTGCTCAGAATAATCCGTCGCCAATTGACTTTGGTGCTATAATAAGTCAGTTAGTCAATGCTATATTTACTAGTTTGAAGAATTTCATATTAGATATTGTGAATGCTCCAATAAGTCCTTTAGTAAGTTTCCTAAAGTCATTGATACAAGAGCCAGTAAACATAGACTTGTTTGAGAGATACTGGGAAATAATCACTTATGTTATTTCAATATTCTACGGATTAATATTATTAACAGCAGGCTTCAATTTTATTGTTTCAAGTTATGATATACTTAAAAGAGAAAGAGCTAAGGAATGGTTAAAGAATGCCGTCTTGATTATAATTCTTGTAAGTTCTTCTTATTTGATTTATAAAATGGTTATTGATATTTCTTCTATCCTAAATACTGGAATTCTTGGACTGGTTAACCAGAATCTATTTGTGATAACTATGGATAATCCAGTTAATTTCGGACTGGAATTATTATTATATTTCACTTACATATTTACTTTATTGATTACTATAGTACTTTTAGGAATAAGATATTTGTTAGCTTCTCTGGGATTAGTCTTATTTCCAATTGGAATAGCTCTTAACTTTATTCCGCCATTGAAAAGCTATGGACAATTAATATTAAATCTTGTTTTTACTTTTGTCTTTATTCCGATATTTGTTTCTTTAGTGTTCTTGATATCATCTCAGCTATTGAATGTTGGAATATTCTCTACGTTCAAAATTATTGTAGCTCTCACTGCATTGTGGATAGTAAATTTCTCATTGGTTCTTATGGCTATTTTTGTTGGTATAAAAGCGGTGAATAGCGTGGCAGGTTCAGACATTTCTAAGGCTGTTAAGTTAGTAGCTGGAATGGTGTAAATCTTAGGAGAAAACTAAGATTTGAAGAAATGAGTTAACTACCCCGATGACCTAGAAATTACTTTAAGTTTTTCAATAGTCTATTAACTTCAATACTAGAAATTTGATTGGGAAACATAAGTTCAAACTCTTTAATGAATTGTTTCCTTAGTTTATATGTATTAGCATGTTTCGCATAAGCTAGCCATCCTTCAAAAATAGAATAGATTTTATCATAATCAATTTTTCCTTCGTCAAATTTATGTTTAAGTTTTGATAATTTATGTTTCATCTTTTTTATATTCCTTTTATTCAACAATTTATGATGATAAAAAACTCTAAATCCTAGTAAAGTTATAGAACGATGCTCAGCGCCCCCCCCCGCATTGAACGACCTTTGACTTGTCTGGATGTAACTCGAGATTAATAGTTCTTAAGAATTCATCAATTTGAAGTTTATAATCTTCTAGCAATTCCTTATTTGTATCTAAAATTGTAAAATCATCAACGTATCTTATGTAATATTTCGCTTTCAGTTTATGTTTGACAAATTTGTCAAGTTCATTTAAATAAATATTAGCAAAGAATTGAGATGTTAAATTTCCTAAAGGCATGCCAATTCCATTTATTTCAGAATTATAATTATTCAAGATTTGATTGATTAGCCAGATTACTTTTTTATCTCTTATCTTTTTCCTAATAATTTTGATTAAAGTTTCATGGCTTACAGTTTCAAAATAATGTTTTACATCTGATTTCAAGGCATAGACTTTTACAGAATTCTTGTTACTTATTATCCTGTTAAAATAATCAAATCTCTCAAGAGCTTTTAAGGAACCTTTTCCTTTTCTGTTAGCATAAGAATCATAGATGAATGTCTTATCAAAGATAGGATCAATAATATTACATAATGCATGATGAACAATTCTGTCTCGGAAATCCGATTTGCTTATCTTCCTAGTCTTAGGATCTCTTAGAATAAATATCTCTAGAGGTTTTGGTTTGTAAGAATGAAATAATAATTCTAATCTTAGTTGATTTAGATTTTCTTGTAAATTCTTCTCAAATTCAAGAACATAAGATTTAGTTGTTTTGTTTTTCCTTGCTTTATTGTATGCTAAAAATAGATTTTCTTCAGAAATAATATCATTGTATAGATTATTGTAAGATTTCATAATAGTAATCTTAGAGTCTAGGGTTATTCCGAAAGCGTGACCGTTCCTGTTGTTACCATCATTGTTGCCATTGACGTTAAGCCTATGATCAAGGTTCCAATTGGAATTAAGAGCGGAACGACTGTGTAGCACATTAATTTTATTTTAAGTTGCTAACTCTTCATTTTTTAGCATAAGCTTACTAAATGTTGAGTTTTTATTTATGACTTGTTAGTCTTAATTAATGTGCGTGTAGCCCCAGTTATTAGAAACCATCACCATTCAAGCTAATCTAATACTCCAAGACAAAAATAATAGAAATATATTAGTTAATAAACTTTTAGAAAAAAATTAATTATAAAAAAAGAAAAAATAACGGTTTATTTTTTTGCGCCGACGTTACGTACCCCGAAAGCGTGACCGCCCCTGCCGTTACCATCAATGATGCCACTGACGCTAAGCCTACGATCAAGGTTCCAATCGGAATCAAGAGCGGAAACTCTTGTAGTAGGTTCATTGACTGATTTGAAA
>CAYHJT010000029.1:0-9867 GCA_964356985.1 Candidatus Woesearchaeota archaeon | reverse complement strand
ACGATGCTTGATTCATTTGGTTGAGAATAATTAATCACTGTTGTTTGCGCTATTTTTGAGTTAGGTACTACTATCGTGTAACCGGCAGAATTTTCGGTATTTGGGGGAGATGTTTCAATCCTAGTTGTTCTCCAACCTATTTCTCTAACAAACCCAATTAATGGCACATCTGAACTAGCGCCTAGGCCTTCTACTCTTATGTAATCTCCTACTTTGATAGGTTTATCAGACAATAAGCTAACTCCCGCAAAGAAGTTAGACAATGTATCCTGCAAAGCTAGCGCAACAGCCAATCCCGCTACACCTAATCCCGCTAGCAATGGACCTATTTTAATGCCCATTCTTTCTAAGACAATCATTCCAGCTATCAAGAATATCATCCAAGCTACCAATTTTCTTACAAAAGGAAATAAACTATCATGCGTTTTATCTTTTAGTTTAGGAGAAACACTTTTTCCATACCAAGATAATATAACTGAAATAAATCTATTAAGCATAAAAGCAACAAACAATATCATAATAATTTTATAGATTTCAATAACCGGATATTTATTTATAACAAGATCTGAATCCAAATAATAATTTGCTGAAAATATACCCACTATTAAGAAAAATATTTTAGCAGGAAGTTTAAACGATTTTATAATTTCATCGTCAAGTGAAGTAGATGTTTTTGAGGCAAAATGTCCTACCATGTTTAATATAAAGCTTACAATATATGAAGCAAGGAATGACCCTAATATAATTCCTAATGCTATTAAATATTTTAAGAATCCATCAAATGCCATGCAACTTAAATTTAAATATTAATTTAAAAACTTTTCTCTATGCAATTCGGAATCTTTATATTAGCATGTTTTCAGTATTTTTATAGAGGGCCTGTAGTTAAACCTGGATAGAATGAGCGGCTTCGGCTGAACTTTTGTTTGGTCATAATGCCAATCCAGGAGATACCGCTAGATGTCGGTTCAAATCCGGCCAGGCTCGCTTCTAATTTATCGATATTTACTATACTAGTTAAATTTATAAATTAAAAAACAATTTTCTATTTTATGGCAAAAGATCAAAGTCTAGGACTTTCTGTTAAGAAAGAAAATTTACAAGAATGGTATCCGGAAGTAGTTGTAAAGTCAGAAATGGCAGATTATAGCGCTGTCAAAGGCTGCATGGTCATAAGGCCTAACGCTTATTCTATATGGCAGGAGATTCAAGATTATTTTAATTCAAGATTAAAAAAATTAGGAGTAAGAAATGCATATTTTCCCATGTTTATTCCAGAATCGTTTTTCAAGAAAGAAGCTCAACACGCTATTGGTTTTAAACCAGAAGTAGCATGGGTATCTGGGGATGAAAGTTCAGAGCGATTAGCTATTAGGCCTACATCAGAAACAATAATCTATGATTCTTACGCTAAATGGATCCGAACTCACAGAGATTTACCATTGCGTATTAATCAATGGGCCAATATTGTAAGGTTTGAAACAAAAGCAACAAGATTATTTTTAAGAACCCGAGAATTTTTATGGCAAGAAGGTCATTGTGTTTATTCATCAAGAGAAGAATGCGATAAAGAAACATTGATTTATCTGAATGAATATGAAAATTTATGCAGAGAATTATTGGCAATGCCAGTAATAAAAGGTTATAAAAGTGAAAACGAGAAATTTGCTGGAGCTCTTTACACTTCATCAATAGAATCAATAATGCCAGATGGCAAGAGTTTGCAATGTGGTACTAGCCATAATCTTGGGCAAGGTTTTGCTAAATCATTTGATATAAATTATTTAGGTGCAGATGGGAATAAAAATTATGTGTGGCAGAATTCTTGGGGAATATCTACTAGATTGATAGGCGCGATGATATTAACGCATGGAGATGACAAAGGAATTGTAGTCCCTCCTAGAGTAGCTTACAATAAAGTAGTTATAATTCCAATATTATTTGAGGATACAAAAGAGAAAGTTTTAGCTGAATGTAAAAAAGTAGCTACATCATTAAAAGAATTCAATCCACTTATAGATATAGATGAAGAACACAGTCCTGGATGGAAATTCAATAATTATGAATTAAAAGGGATTCCTATAAGAATAGAAATAGGTCCTAAAGATTTAAAAGAAAAGAAAGCAACAGTAGTGCGCAGAGATACTTTAAAAAAATCACAAGTGCATATCAAAGATATAAAGAAAGAAATAAAATCTCTATTAGGAGAAATTCAAAATCATTTGTATGAAAAAGCAAAGAAATTCATGGATTCTAGCATTGTAGAAGTCCATAATTTAAAAGATATGGAAAAAGAAATAGAATTAAAAAAAATAGTAAAGATTCTATGGTGTTTAGATCCTAAATGCGAAGATCATCTTAAACCTAAGATGAATGGTGTAAAAAGTTTGATAATTCCGTTGGATCAAAAAAAGGTTAATAATGGGTCTTGCGTTATTTGCAACATGAAAGCAGAAAAGCAAGCATTTTTTGGAAGAAGCTATTGATATTATATGATTCTAAAAAAACTTAGCAATTTTATATACCAGGGAATATTTGTTACGTTTATTTTTAGTTCTTTGTCAATTAAGAAAGTTTTTCCGTCTTGGTCTTTGTATTCTATGCTTATCTTCAATGGTTTTTTTATGTAGTCGTTTGATTTAACAGAGAATTCAATTATCTTTGGATCTCTTATATTGTTGATTTCTTTAGTATGATAATTATCAATTTTTATATTAGCAGAATTAATGTCTAAGTAAGATTTTAATTCTAGTCTTAAACTAAATATTGTATTGTAATCAATGTCTTCAGGGTAATCTAACACTTTAAGTATTATTGGTCCATTTTCAAATATGTTTATCTTGATGAAATTTCTCAAATATATGTTATCATTTTGTAAGACTACATTTATTGAGTTGTCACCTACATTGTTTAGCAATTTATTAAATGTAAAAGAATCAATGTCTCTAGGATTTAAGTCAAAGTTTTTGCAAGAGTCAGATATGCAAATTTGAAGGTTGCTTACCAAAGAATCTTTTAATGATGTAACATCACAATTTATCGATAAGTTTTCTCCTATATTATAATATATTTTGTCGGATTGGCATTGCAATGAAACTTCGGCAGAAGACTGTTTTTTTACAGAATCGGAGTTTTCCAGAATTTTTTTGTTTGCTTCTTCTAAGGTTACAGAATCGTATTTTTCGGCATAACTGATTTTTGTTGAAGCATATGCATAAAATGAGTCTCTTGCTTCTAATGTGGCTTCATAAGTGTATCCTTGATCTAATGATTCAGGGACTTTCATAATCCAGAATAATTCATTATCTTTATGAGGTTGCAATAAAATATTCTTGCTGTTGGTTTCTGTTAAGTTTAAAGATTTGACCATAGATATTGAATCGGCACCATAATAATCGTAAGGATTCTTCACAATTACTTTTACAGGAACATAAGATCCTGGACCAACTTTGTTAACTAAAGATTCTATACTTATTATATAAGGTGGATTTATTTTTGCACCTGTTTGTATTATGTTAGAATTAAGATTTAAGGACGTATTTTCTACATCGAATTGATAAGATTTCCACGAATATTCTATAGAAGGCTGGCCAGCATCTAGACTATCGCTAAGCTTCACATGGCTTGGATCTATCCAACCATATTCTCCGAAGGTAACATCAAATGGAACCCACCCATAATCTGGAAAGTAAAGTTCAGCCCATCCATGATTCCCGAATTGATAATTTATATTGCTATAGACCATTCCGGTAACAAATCTGGCAGGTATTCCCGCGCTTCTTGCCATAGATATAAACAAAGAAGTTATTTCATCACACACACCATCTTTATTGTCATAAACCCAGCTAGATTTTTGTGAAGCACTTTCTGTTAATGTATTCAAGTCATATTTTATATTATTATGTACCCATTCAGCTATTTGAAAACTAGCTTCAAATAAATTATCTTGATCTTGAATTAATTCATTAGTCTTTTTTATTATTTTTTCATTTATATCAGTTATTTTTTGGGGTTCTAAATATATTTTAAGTTCTGGGCTAATATTTGATATAGGATATTTAATGAAAGGAATTTTACTTATTTTGTTATTTGTTATTACAATAGCATTTAGATCATATTGATAATTATTAGATATTTGATTCCAGTTTAGCTCTACAAAAGAATTACCATAGATTTTTTCAGAATCTGGATTAGAGCTTATATTTATCAAAGATGAGCTTTGCATATAATTATTGTCTGGCAACAGCAACAAATTAGCCTTAAGATAATTTAATTTTGAAGAATCAGTAATAGTTGCTTGAATATTTGAGTTAATGTTGAACATTATTTGCAGTTGCGAATAAGAATTGTAATCTTCTATTTTATCCGCTATGCTAAAACTACTTAGAGCTAATAAGCAAATAAAGAATATCACTGATCTTTTCATAGATTTAGTTATGATTGGCCTTTAATATTTTTTTCTATTTCTTTTTTAAACAAAACAGTTATTCTATACACTAATTTACTTGTTACTCTATGTCTAGTATGCAATGTTTTTGATACTATGACTTTACCCTTGAACTTTTTCTTTAGCATCTTTCCTATCTGTACTGCTAGCTTCCTAGAGTCCATGTAAATGTCAAATCCAAATTTATATTCGATAATCTTAGCAATCATGCTCCCATAGCTATCGCATTCATCTTTTACAAATTCTAGAAGTCTTGGATCTAAAGGTCTAAGCTGTATTATAGCTTCATAATAATTAGCATGCTGCTGTTGCTCTTTTTTTCTCATCATAATCCCAATAATTGAATATGTGGTATGCCTTGAATATAAACAACATCTTCTTCGCTTATTATTTCGTTTTCAATGGCTAGTTTTATTATTTTTTTACCGACCATATTTATATTATCATAATTTTTTACAAGGTCCAAAGTTTCTTGATCAGATTTTTTCTCTCCCTTGTAGAAAGTCTCAGAAACTATAAATTGCAAATCTCCCTCTTCAAAAGTTTGGCCTATTATGTCTTCATCACATACAGCCAATATTTCTCTGTCCATAGTTCGGTGTATTTTTATGTACATTCTAAATCTTGGCCTTAACCGGATGCTTTGCTCCACAAGCGCTACATTTAATTAAAGTTATTCTATCCTCTTTTATTAATTGGGTATCGGGTTTTCCGCATTCAGAACATAAAACAAAATTTTCAGCATATTTTTTGACTTTTGCATTTATTAAAGAAGAATTCATTTTTCTACCTAGCACAAGTCTTGGTCCATCGATGACTGCAGGAGTTGCTAATTCTCTCTGTAAGTATTTTAAGAAATGGCTTTGCTCACGTCTAAATGTAATGCACATTTGAGCAAAATTTGTTATAACGGTCTTGCTACCTTGTATATGGCCTATCACGTTAGGAATCTCAAATCTGTCTTTATTTAAGGCAGATTCAGGTAATTTTGAGCGTCCCCTGTCCAATATTTTTTCGTAATTGTCCATTATATTTTTGTTCGTTTAAGTGTTTATAAATATTTACTTTAGTTCTTCTCTTAGATTGTTAATAAAATAATCAAAATCTCTGGATTTTATTACTCCACCACAAGCATGGTCATGGCCGCCAAATCTTCCATTTAATCCTTTTATAGCAGATTGGACTTTTGATTCTATGTTATGTTTGGTGCTTCTAAAGCTAACCTTTAATTCATCGCCTTTTTCTCTGGCTACAATGATTATTTTTTCAGGATATTTGTATAGTAATTCATTGGATAATTCTGAAGTAAAAGATACTTTTTTGTCAGGATAAATGTAAATTAAAATTTCATCGTCTTTGTCATGGCATTTTAATGCATTGTCCAAGCTTTTGTTGTAATCTTTCATGTATTTGTTGCCGGATTCATATATATCAGTTCCAGCTTTAGAGGTTTGATTCAATATTTCATGAGGATCATCTATTTTTATGAAGCTATTGACTGACTTTAGAGCTTCTGATGTAGTTCCTTTTAAATTGAATAATAATATCTTTGCCAAGAATCCTATTTTTGTCTCGAATAATGCTTGCGATGGTTCTTTTATATTCCCAGGAAATAATTCTGGATATTTTTTTGTGAACTCTTTTGCATAATCAGGAATGGTCCAATCGGCAATAGCTCCAAGAGTTGCTATCCACAAGTCTTTTTTAGTGATTTCGTAGCAGCATGCAGTTGTTGATGTATTCTTCACATCTTTATCATAAAGAAATGGGTTGTAATAATGGACTTTTTCCCTCTTCAATAACTGGTGATGGTCTATCCATAATATAGGAACATTGCACTTATCGATAAATTCCTGTTCCAAAACTGCTATGTCTAAAACAACTATTAAATCTGGATTTAAAGCTTCAACTCTATGAAATAATTTTAAGTCTAGAACTGGAATGGATTTTAGCATTACTCCTTTGCCTTTGCCACAATATTTTCTTAATAATATGTATGAGCAAGATCCATCAGCATCATCATCAAAAAAGAATAATGGATTTTCTGATTTATCTAAGTAATTTCTAATTTCTTGTAGTTGTTTTTCAGGAATCATAATGAATAAGATAAATTAAGATTAATGGGCTCTTTTTCCGTGAGCAGCCAAGCTAGGTCTGATCTTTTCAGCGCCCTTTCCCTTGTTCAATAATCCTCGGGATTTTCTTGCAGAAGATGTTAATCCTCTAAATGCTCTTCCAGTTTGCTTATTCTTAGTTAACCATGCAAGGGATTTATCATTTTTTATTGAATTGCTGTTTTTGTCAACTAAAATTACTTCAAACCATTTATACTTACCATCTTCAAAAACATAATAAGAATTCAAGACATTCATATTTGTGTAATCTTTTGCTACTCTTTCTTCTGCTATTGTTTGGTAACTTTTATTGACTACTTTCTTACGTCTTCTATTGCTGGATTTACGACCTTTTCTTATTGTTGGCCTGATTCTTCTGGATTTGTTTAATCTTACTCTTACAACTATTACGCCTTGCTTTGATTTGTAACCAAGAGTCTTTGCCCTGGTTAATCTTGTAGGAAAATCTAATAGTTTTATTGTCGGTTCTTGACGCCATTCGACTAATCTAACTTGAAACATTTTTCTTGATTCATCGGTTGCATAGAACTCTGATAATTCTTTGTGAAATGACATAATACAAACAGCAAAAGTGAATATTTATAAACTTTTCTAACAGCATATTTTTCATTAATTATGGTCCGGAGGTATAAAAAATGAACGGAATAATGAAGGTTATTATTGGTTTACTTTTGATATTAGCAGGTTTATACACATACTTATCTAACTGGTTCAACGGATTTTTCGGCAGGCAATTCATGACTATGTTATATTTAATCATAGGAAATATCCCTGGATTAGTAATATTAATCGGATTAGTAGTATTGTTACTTGGTTTTTCTGATATGAAGAACAAGTAAATCTTTTTCATTTTTTAGTTAAATTTTTATATTAGACATTTAAATCTTCTCTATATGATAATCACTTTATTGGAAATATTCTACTTGATACTTACTACTTTGCTAATTGGGTATATATTCACAGGATATATTCCTCATTACAGAAAAATCCCAAAAACTGAAGATAATCTTATCGCTAAATACAACAAGCCATTCCTTGACTGGGAAGAAATAAAGTTTACAATAATGGTCGCATCGCCAGGAATAATATTGCATGAGCTTAGCCATAAAATCACTGGCTTGATGTTCGGATTATCCGCAACTTATCAGATATTCTGGGAAGGAATGGGCTTAGGTTTAATATTGAAATTATTTGGCTCACCTTTCTTGCTTCTAGCTCCAGGTTATGTAGTCCTAGGCGGTAATGCTTCTAACCTTGCTTCTGTAATTGTGGCATTTTCAGGGCCTTTCATTAATTTATTATTATTTTCAGTATCTTGGCACATTTTGAAAACAAGAAAGAATATCAGCGAAAAATCGTTTCTCAGTTTAAGTTTATTAAAGCAGATAAATTTGACTTTGTTTATATTCAACATGATCCCTATTCCTGGGTTTGATGGATTCCACGTATTCTCTGGATTGTATAATATGTTTGTAAATTAGAATTATGAAGCTTCAAGTTCAGAAATCTTTTTTCTCATTGTCTCGAGCTTCTTCTTCTTGTCTTCTTCTCTTAACAATTGACCGCATTCGGTGCATTTAAAGCTGTTTTCCATCGCTTCTTCAAACGGCAAGCTTTCATGGTTGTTTGGGCAAATAAAATTTATGATATTCGATTCTTGGTCAAATAATTTTTTTAATTTTTCTATCTTCTTTCGTTTAAATGTTACAACTAGTGCTCTGGCTTGCTTGTCATGGAATGTCCAATAATAGATATACCATCCTTTTTTCTTGTCTTTCTTACGAATAGAAGATACAAGGTTATGCTGTCCCAACCTATATAGCATATTTCTTACTTGGTTTACATTAAGGACTAGCTTTTCAGCTATCTTGAATTCAGAAACATTGATTTTATTATGAATATATTCAACTAAGGGTATTGTGTCAGAACCAGCAATCTCCTTTAGAAGGTCTTCTACGAGTTTATCCTGTAAGGCCATTTTTATCTTTTCAACTTTTGATTAATATACACATCTCGATAAATGGACTTTATATATTTTTTGATTTCCAAGTGTTTACTACATTGTAATAATAAGAAAAGCTTTAATAACTAATTTCTTAATTTTTATATGTATATGGAGGGGTAATGATATGGCTTTTTTAGGTAAAAAGAAGATTCAAGATAAAAGTTCAGTTAAGGATTTCCCAGATTTCCCAAGCACATTTTCTCCGGATTTAAAATTCCCAGATTTCCCAAGCCCTAACGATGAAATCCCATTTAATGAAAACATAAAAGAAGAGTCAATTGATCAATTCAAGATAAGAAACAAGCAAAATCCTTATGATGATCCAAACAATCAATATTCTAATAATCAACCTATGCAAGATTCTCCATTTTCAATGTCTCCTAGACCAATGCAGAACATGTCTCAAAGGCCTATGAATTACAACAACCAGCAATCTCAACAGCCATTTTCTAATATATCTCCAATGATGAATCCAAGGCCAGTAATGTCAGCCCCCCCGCAAATGGAATCAGATACAAGGCGTGTTTTTCATGAGGATAAGCCTTTATTTGTTAAAATTGATGATTACGAAGAGGCCATATACACTTTAGATAAGATTAAAGCCAAGCTTCGTGAATCTGATAAAATTCTAGATGAATTGACAAAGATAAGAATAGAAGAAGAGCGCCAATTAGATGAATGGAAAAAAGATCTTTCTATGATCAAAGAAAAACTCCTTGCTATAGATAAACAGCTTTTTGAGAATAATTGAAATGCCAAAAAAAGAAAAGCATAAATCACATGTTCATGTAGTTTCACATTCTCATGTTGCTTCTAAAAAAGTATCGACAGCTATGTATTTTAGAGTAGATTATCCTATTGAGCTGAGAAAAGAAATTCTAAAGGCTGCTATTGACACAACTCAGTTGCTGAAAAGATATGAATCTTTCAAGGCGTTATCGCATTTAAGGGCCGAAGTATATCAAGATTTTAACAAGTCTTACAAGGAACTCGAGATTCTTACAAAAAGATTAACAACAAAAGATCTTCCAGTTATAGAAAGGGTCCGTGAGGATATTAAAAAAGCTCGCCACTCAGAACAAAAGATGATGTCTTCGATACATGAATTACCTATTCCAAAACCAAGTCTCATGTCAGATAAGGATAGAGAATCTGTAAGATCAAGAAATTTAAGCGAAGATGAAAAATTGGATGATGAATTAAGATTGATACAAGATAGACTAAAAAGATTAGAGAATTCTTAATTATTTATTTTAATTTTAAAGATTTCCAGTAGATAT
>CAYHJT010000028.1:0-10191 GCA_964356985.1 Candidatus Woesearchaeota archaeon | reverse complement strand
TGTAGTCCATATACAGAACTAGCGATTTCTGAGCATCCAAATCTTCTAAGCGCCACTTGAATCCGAGATAAGGAGCTATTGATTTCAATGAATAAGAGGTCATCGGGAATATCACGCATTCCTTGCATATGTTATGAATATTAACCATGTTATCAATAATATCAGAACGCGTTTTTTTGTCAATCTCATACTTATTGAAAAGCTCGTTGAATCTTGTAACTTCAAAATAACCATAATGATAGATAACAAAGTCTTTCTGCTTCTTGATAAAATCTATGAATTTCATAAACATCAATTCTTCGTCTTCTATAGAATCCGCAATGAATGGCAAAAATTCCTCGTGGTTTTTCTTTCTTATCAATACTCCTATAAGATAATCTATATCTCCAGTATAATCTTCCAAATTTAAACCCAATGACGACTCAAAGTCAAGGAATATTTCTGTTTCTTTATCAGGAAGGTTAGGCTTTTTTATGAATAAATGCTTATTTTCCAAGAATGATTTAGCAGCTATCTTGAATTTTTTCAAGCTTTCTTTCTTGATATTTCCGATGTCTTCCTTTATTTCTAGGTTAGCTAGGTCATCTAGGTTTTTTATTCCATGATCTATAAGGACTTTCTTCTTTGTTGATCCTAGGGAGTTAAGCAGAGAGATGTCTTTAGTTTTAAGCGCAATTTTTTCAGCATAGGATTCCCAAGGATAACTAATTGATCCTATATTAGGGCTTACAAACTTGCCGTTAATTATCTCACGGATTTCCTGAATTGATTCTAGCAATTCTTTTTCATGCTCAAAATAGCTAAACTGAAATTCTTCATTCTCTTTGTTAATTATATAGACATAGTTTGGGGTGTATCCCTGGACTTTTGACAATAATAGATTGCCGAAACATGCCTGCATGACATGCTCTTTTTTTATATTCTTTGCAAGTTTTATCTCCTTTATGACATAGTGATAGTCACCAAAAAAACTTTTATGCGAATCTTCTCTCTCGATGATATCCGGCTGTGTTAGAAATGTTTCCGGCAGGTAATATATAGGAAGGTTGTAAAAAACTTTGGTTCCCTTGAACATTTCATTCACCAGTATCTTGAATCCATCAATTTTAGTCTTGAATTCAATCTTTTTAGTTCCTGGATAGCGCTCATTTACTATCTTTGCTTCATGCTCATTGCCTTGATCAAATAACATGCGAAGATAATCTGACATAGAATCTTTTTCTGATTCCTCTCCAAAGTTATTTGCCCAGATATTGAAAGGCGATTTAATGTAAGTAGAAACATCCGTAGCCTTTATGAAAGGATATTTTGATTTCTTCAGGCAATCTTCAATAATATTCTGCTTTAACATTGTATAATTCCTATATTTATAGTTTTAATAGCCTTTTGGTTGCTCGTGAAAATAAAAATCCAAAAAATCTGTTAGTATATTTATTATTTATATGATTAACTAAATTGAAAAATCCTTAAAAATCCAACAATAATATTTATAAATTCTTGTGTATAATCATTTATGTCAACGGAGGCAAAAAAATGGGACTACTGATGATGGTTATCAAGACTTATATGAATTAAGCGGAAAGCCCGGTTTGAAATATCCTGAAAGCATAGACATTGGAGAGTCTAACAGAAGAATCTTCAAGTATGAAAGATCTACTGGAATTTTAAAAGTCAGCCGTACATTATATTCGCAAGGATCTGTTGATGAAATCAACAGAGAAATCTCTCAAAATCCAGAAGGAAACTTCTTTGACATAACTGGCGGTTCTTTGCTGGATATAATCACATTAGACAATGTAAAGAAAGTAGAATTCTTATCATTGGAAGAATCTGTGATGGACCCATCAAAGCCATTAATCAAAAGCAGTGAAAAGGACTCAAACTACGAAAGGGGGTTATCTAGATTAGTTAGAAAATTTAGAAGCTATTTTGTTCAATGAAGATAATATAATAAACTAAGATTATTCTTTTTCTTTTAATTTTTCCTTAAGCTTATCCCAGCTATCTTCATTGCAGATATACTTCATGCACTTGTGAGAGTTACAATGGCAAGGATTCTTGAAAGTATCATCATCAAGATCAAAGCCATAATTATAGCATAGCTCTTCTCCTTGGTTAATGTCGCAAATTGCATCCAAGAACACTTCATATTCTTTTATTTCTACTTCAAGATTTGGATTGCAAGAATGATTGATGTATTTAGCTATGTTTTCTGGAACATCTCCATCTAGATCATGCTTATCATCAAGCTCAAACAAATATGTGATTGCGTGATTATTATCTTTGAGATGTTTTTGATAATATTCATGCAATATTTGATCTGACTCTTCCTTTGATATTATTCTGCCGATGTATTTAATAACTCTAGTTCCTTTAGGAATAAATTTCCTGGCGAAAGCGCCCTTGTTGTGAACTCTTGATTCTTTTATGATTAAATATCCGTTGTCCATATTAATTTAGAAAAATATTTATTTAAAAATCTTGTCATTGATGAAAAGAACAAATTTGCAGAATTTGTTACATATTTGACAAGAAAAATTATTATATATTCATAAACGGCTTTGCACGATAATGAAAATCTGCACGAAAACAAATAATGTTTGCACGAAAACGGAGGTACAAAGGAAAACGTAATTTATAAATAAGTATCTATCTTGATACAGAGCAAAGTGTCGCAGATAAAATTACCAAAACCTTTTGGGTATATGCTAGAAAAGAATAAATTTCATTTCCACAAATCTGGAAAATATTCAGTTATAGAAGCATATGTAGATGAAACCTTAATATGAAATCAATAACCCAAGAGCATGAGAAATATAAAATAATTTATCCTGCAAAAGAATAGCTTTTTATATCTTTTTAATTTGTCTTTTTCATAGAGATTTTGGAGGTATAATAAAATGACAAATATAAATGAATTTGATTTAAGACCAAGAATTTTTTATGACAAAGCTGGAAATGTTAATGGTATAGAAACTTATACGTTAGTTAATGGCTGGACAATTGCAAGCTCTAATTATAGAAAAGACGATAATGGTAACTTTTCTGAACAACATTTTGATGAGCATCATGGAATATATGATAATCAACCAAGATTAACAACTCAAGAAAGAATGTCCACTTTAAAAATAAAAGATGGATTATCAATTTTAGATATATTAAATGCTGCTAATAAACAAGAAGCTGAAGCATTGACTAAAAGAGTTGGATTAGAAGTGAGGTTATAATAATGACAGAAGATAGCAACACAATACACAATCAACAAACAATAATCATAAGAGAAAGCTCTGAAAGCGATCTCGAAAAAGCAATATTAGAAGATGGATTTAAAAGACTTGGAAAATTCAAAGTAAATGATTTTTGGGGCATAGATGAAGGAAGTATAGAGTTTACTGGCGTTGATGGATTCTCAGTTCGTAGTTATACTTATGAAAGACTAATTTCAATAGTATTGAATGATTTTTTTAGAAAAACCACTTACCAACCAAATATTGAATATATTGCATATGGAAAATCGTATTGTAGCACATGGAGCAAATAAATGCCAATACCATATTCATTTTTAAGAGTGATTCAAGGAAAAAAAGCTTTTATTCTAGACAGAGAAAATAGAAATCCTAAGCAGCAAGCAGAATTCTTAATGCGAGACGGAAATATGCATGAAAAATATCTAGGTGCGTGTCTTGATAGTTCTAGGTGGGGTAGCCAAATAGATGTAATGTATGAAATGACCATTAATGGTATGATTGGATTTATACAAAGCTGGATGTCGCAAAATCCAAATAACTTCCAGGGGTTATATCATGAAGAAGCAATAGAAAATCTTTATACTAGATTTGAGTTGCCATATATTGATCATAAGGTTTGCCCAAGGAATAACAAGCATCAAGGAATTATTACAGATTTATCCGGAAAAATAAGATGTGCCTATACAGATGAAAGAAGATTTAAACCAACCTTTGTTTCAGAGGATAGTTCATACAAAGATAAATTATCTGGGCTTACAAGGTTAACTATTTTAGAAAACCATCCCATGAATTATGGATATGATGAAGATGATCCTAAATTAAAACCATTATTAGATAAATGGAATAATGAACCAACTGTTGTATACAGAGATTCTTGCTATGCTATTTTATCTGATATAGATTTGGTTTTACCTCTTGAGACAATTTTAAGAAGATTAAATACAAATCCAGAAACTAAAAGATTTTATTGCAGTCGTCGTGAATGCACTAGAGAAGAGAAGAAAGAAAGCTACTTAACATATAATACTTGTAGAGGACATGAAGGGCCTAATAATGAAATAACATTTCCATTTGATGGGTGGGATTTAGCTTTTTACGTCAAGAAATGGCGTGAGCAAGTCCCTAATGGGCAAGCCCCTTTATTTGAACGACGATAAATATTAATTGGAGAACATTAAAATAATCAATATAGAAACAAGGAAGCGATACAATGGTAAGACAATATGAACTAAATTATACAAGCCAAGAGACTGGTGGGAAAGAATATTCAGTAGATAAAAAATGGAAATCGTAATAAAAACATTGTTTGACGTAATAAAATATGAACCTTTAAACCCAACTTATGTAATAAGAATCTTTTCTCCAGGAAAATATACCAAGCCCATTTCTGAAAGAGCCCAACTGATAGAGAGCCCCAATTACAAAAAACAATTCATATATTTTTTCAATGATGAAATATTCAATATATCTGATGAAACCAACGCCAGGAAATTGATAGCCGATTTTTCCAGGAACAAAGATGGCATAGAATCATTGCTAGTGCATTGCGTTTTAGGCCAGAATAGAAGTCCTGCGGTAGCAATAGCATTGAATGATATCTTCAACCTTGGCAATGACAGAAGAGAATTAATGAGATTGTATCCAAAATTTAATCAATCCATATATAGAAGAATGGTCGAAATTGGAAATCAGAGAATTTTCATAAAATGACAGATAAAGAATCCAAGTGGATATGCAGTGAATGCGGTTTTATAGTGTATAATGATAAAGAAGTCAAGAATTGCCCAAACTGCATGGCTGATGAACGAGAATTATACAAAATAGATGATTAATAACTTGTAGAATCCTTATATATATCTGACAAGATAAAAGATACTTTTGAAAAATTCTTTAAAATTTATATTAAATACTTATGAAATCTTTGAATATTTTTAAAATTAAATTAATTATTTTGCATAATATATTATACAAACAACTTACTTATTTCTGTAAACAAAGTGAATATGCTGAAGAATCCCAGGAACAAGAATATTATTACAATGACTATCTTTCTCCATAAGGCTGCTTGATATTCTTTTGGTAATATCTTGAAGTTCATCCAGTTAACCATACCAAGATGCACAAACATTGCAACGGCATTAAGAACTGCGGCAGTAATAATCAATAGCAATGGATTTTTGAAGTTAATCAAGAATAATACAATGCCCACTAATATCTGTGCCCATAAGAAAAAGCCATATATCCTAGATAGGTTAATTTTTATTGTTTCCTTATGTCCATGTTTTGCTAATGCGTAATTCTCTGCCATGATTCTTGACGTAGAGTCTAGCACTCCCAGTTGAGTCTGAAATAGCATGATAACAACAGCTACCAAGAAAAATATACCGAAGAATGGCAAAGTCTTTTGGCCGATCATGCCGGCTTCAGCAATAACAAAGCTTATGTCTGCTTTCTGGCCTAGGCCAGTCTGGAAAGTTGTCGTATAGGATAATAACATCAATAAGCTCATTGTCATCAATCCCATAAACCAGAATACAATCAAATGCTCAGCAGAAATTAATTTCCACCATGATTTGAAGTTAGCTACACTTTTCTTTGAAGTGTCGCATTCAATTCCTTGAAGCTTAAGAGTCTCATGCTTTTTGCTCTTGAATAATCCGGACATTTTCTGCGCGAATTTGCCCATACCGTAGCCTTTTTCTTTTACATAAATAGATTGAGACAAGTTTAAATTTCCGCCAGCGCCAGCGTAAGCGAAAGCTGCCAGAAAAGTTGCTAAACTAATACCTAGGGGCAAGAACCAGAATCCTTCAGGCTGAGTTGCTAATTTCTCGCCTATTCCTAAAAATCCCTTGCTTAAAGCCAGCCATCCAGAAGGCTTTGCTATATATAATGTCAATAGTAAAATCAGTGGAGTGCCGATTAACAAAATTGTCTTCGTGATTTTTTCAACTTCTCCATAAACGGTTTTACCTGCGCTTAGTATTATTCCAATCAACAATAAGAATATTATTGCAATCCATTTGAATTCTGTGAAACCAAGAATAATTGCAGCAACATTAGCGCTAGCAGCTATAATTCCTGGAATTGCCCATGCTACAAATGTTGATATAATAAACCAAATAGGGGCCCATTTGAACATTTTTCGCAAGCCAACAAAAACACTTTCCCCTTTTATCAAAGCGTAACGCTCGATCTCCATGTTCATGAAATACTGAAGGGTAATCCCCAGCAATGCACCCCATGCAATGCCTAAGCCATATTTAGAAGTTAAAAAAGGCCATAATATTATTTCACCGGAGCCAAGACCAAGAGCAAGAATGACAAAACTAGGACCGAGAATCTGAGATAATTTTAATGGCTTAGGCAGTTGTTTATTGGAACCTCTTTTTTCCATATATCTTTGATAATATCCAGTAATATATAAATGTTTCAGTATATTCTTACAGAATCATAGTAGATTTATTTTAAAAAAGATAGATTTAAAAAGAATACATATATTCTATAACATATATTTTAAGATGATAAAATGATAGATATAAAACCAGAAGTCATAAGATTATTTGCAGAATCAAAATATAGAAGAAAACATCCAAATATTGCCAATTCAGTGAATGGAAATATATCTGATGTAGAAAAAGAATCTATGAAAGGCGCTAAGTTCTTCAAGGAAAAAACTCTTGGAATTTTCGGCGAAGAAAAAATTATTAACATAGAGCAATTGGCTAAAACAATTTATGAATCAAACCTTGCAGATTCCTTATCAAGCGCGAAATCGTTGATTCCAGATATCTTAGATGTAAACATAAAATATGAAGATATCCCATTTTTTGGAGTTAGCTATTTGCGTATAGAAAGAATGGGAAAAAGATATCAATCATTGATGTACAAGATTTCTATATGGGATTTTGAATAAATATTATAATATATTTTAATTTTTCTAGAAATAATACAAATTACTTAATTTAAAATAGAAATGTTTATATATGGGTTTAAACCATAATTATATGGGTTAAAATGGATAATGAGCGCTTGAATATACTAAAATTTCTTGTAGAGAACCAAAATAAAGAATTTAGCATTAGACAAATTAGTATTCATAGGAAAATTAACTATAAAACTGCATACATTAGCTTGCAAGATTTAGAAAAAGAAGAAATTGTGACTTTGAAAAAACAAGGAAATACCATTATTTGTCTAGTAAATCATAAATTCAACGATTTGGTTTTTGAAGTTGAATATGCAAGGCTACAAGAGCTATTAAAAAATAAGAATTTCTTTGTGATATACAATAAGCTATTAAAAATCAATTCACAGTTTATATTGCTTTTATTTGGATCTCATGCTAAAGGCAAGGAAACAAAAAATTCTGATATTGATCTATTGTTAATATGTGATAATTCGAAGCCTATCGAATCTCAAATAAAATTGATACCCCTTAATATTCATTTAACTAGTATAAAATATGATGGCTTTAAATCGATGTTAAATTCAAAAGAGTTTAGTGTGGTATCTGAAGCTGTAAAACATAACATATTGCTTTTTGGAATTGAAGACTATTATAGGCTGATGAACAATGCTCGATGAAAAAAGAATAAAGGAAGCAGAAAAGAATGTCAAGGAATACTTACATTCAGGAATGCTAAAATCACCCTTACAGAGTAGAAATACTTGCAGTTTTAAAGAACAATTCTAGTGATAGCATTGAAGTTGCTGAATTTCTATCAGAAAACAATAAATCTGACTTATGGATTATTGTCACTTCGTATTATTCGATGTTTTATATGGCTAATGCAATCTTGTTTAAATTAGGATATAAAGTTGGTGACAAAATACCTCATAAGGTAACTTCTGATGCTCTTATTGTATTTGTAAGGAATAAGCTCAAGAAAAGGCTTTTGGAAGAATATGAAGAAGCCCAGAATGAGGCGCTTCCAGGAATAAAGGCAGATAATTTAATTGAAGAATTTGATAAAGAAAGAGCAAAAAGAGGAATTCTCCAATATGAAACTACTGCTGTAGAAAAACATTCAAAGGCAATTACTTCTTTAAAAAGAGCGAAGAACTTTATATTTGAAATGGATAAATTATTAGTTGATTTGAAATAAATTTTAGAAACTCTTTTAAATTAATTTGATGAAAATCACAGATTTTCTGGACAAGACAGATTCTTGTCTATCTTCCAAAACTATTTACTTGATTTGGAAATAATTTCTTCAAAATTCTTCTTTATTTTTGATAAAATATTCTTTGCAAATTCCAAAGATTCCTTTCATTTATCCAAAGACACTTTTTCTGCATTATAAACAGAATTGTTCCTAAGAATCCTATAATTGTCAAAAATGTTTGATTCATTGTCATTGAATATTTTCTTAAATTTTACAAAAGAAACCAGAGCTTCATGAGAATAAGGCTTATAATTATTTAATTCCATCAAAGATTGAGTTGCTTCCCTTATTGATTCATAGATATCTTCAAAAATTATTGATGATTCCTCATCTTTGAAATGATTTTTAGAAATCCTTGATAGCCTTATTTCTGCTTTTTGCAACAAAGATTTAGCTAAAGATATATTTCCTTTAGTGCTTTTTACTAAGTTTTGGTTTATGTAAAATTCAAATGGCTTGATCATTTTATAACTTCCATGAATCCTTCTAACACCAAACCATTGGCTAAGGAGTTCTTAAACTCTTTTGATGCTGTTTCTAAATGAATAACATGAATGTTTATTTTTCTGTTAAGCTTTTTTTCAAATTTGTCAAGATTAAACTCTTTATGACCTTTTGATATTACTGCTATATCTATGTCGCTGTTTTCCGTGTCTAAACCGCTAGAATAACTACCAAATAAAATAATGGCTGATGGTTGTTCATATAACTTTTTTATTTCATTTACTAATCCAGAATCATACAATGAAAATATATTATAGAGCCTTTTTGAAAGATAAAATGAACCATTTAAATTAGGTTTTATCTCTTCTATCATGTTCTTTTTTTCTGAAACCAACAGATTTTCTGATTTTAGATTCTTGACTATCTTTATTATTCCAGTACTTGAAAGATTTACTAATCTTGCGACTTCTCTTATATGGAAAGTTCTAGTTGGGTATTTATAGAAAAGTTCCATTACCTTTAGATTGTTATTTTTAGTTATCATATGATAATATTAGTTATCAATTGATATATAAAGTTTTCTATTTTGATTTAGAAACGCCTTTATCTTGATAAAAAACCATGGGTTTTCTGGACAAGACAGATTTTTGTCTATCTTCACGAAACGGCTTTTATTTTAAAAATTTAGCTTTCTTCTTAACTCTTTCAATTAAAGAAGTATACCTAGAAGTGGTCATAACCATGTTTTCTTCTTTTATTCCAATACTTTTGCATGCATTTTCATATAATTTTAAGAAATTATCAAGTGGGGTGTTGCTGATAACCTTTAAAGATTCTGAAATTGCACTAGGAGTGAAATTTGAAACCGTTATTACCTTATTATTTTTCATTAATTTATTTAATCGTTTTTTGTCATTTAGTAGAATATCACTAGAATAATTATTGCTTCCAGCTTTTATGAAGAAAGGCCGATTATTTTTTAATGAAATATATATTAATATTGTTGAGCACATATACAAACCATTGAAATATTCGCTAGATTCAGTAACGTTCTGCCAGCTTATGTACTTATTATAGAATAAAGTTGACCTATATCTAGAATTATAATCGCAAAGCTTTACTAAATTTAAGTTGTATTCCTTTATTCCAGCCATGTTTATTTCTATCTTGTTGCTGTTAATCCTTGAATTAAATTCTGCATAGCCCTCTTGACGCAAGGAAAAAATCGTTGTGTACAATAAATTAATAGGATATGTAGTATTATCATTTGTCAATTTCCTAATATCCTTTAGATGTTTATTAATTATAGTGAAATATCCTTTTAGATTATC
>CAYHJT010000027.1:3995-10492 GCA_964356985.1 Candidatus Woesearchaeota archaeon | reverse complement strand
AAGATTTGAGAGATAAGCTAATTCTTTACCCCTAAAATAATTATTGTCCAACTCTTCTAAAGAATGCCCTGCTGAAGTTCCCGGAGTTATAGGTAATAAATTTTTAATTGTTTTATTTGGACTATCTAAAGCACTTTCATCTTCTTCGATTTCTTCTTCACCTACCAATAAATGCCAATTAGTAATTGCAATTAATCCTTCTCCTGTAACTTTTCTACCTATCTCATCTTTTTGAGAAACACTACTTTGGATAAATCCAAAAACTTCTTCTTTATAAGAAGGAGGAATAAATAATTCTTCAAATAGTTTAAAATCAGATTTATTAAAATCCCTTGTTCCATTCTCTCTTCTTTTTCCTAAATAGGCATCAAGTAATCTTTCATAAACAATAATTCCTGGAGCAACTAAAAGAAAGTTTTTTGAGAATCTCCCTGTTTGGTTTTCTTCATATTTTGCATTTAAATATTGCCAAATCAATAAAGCAGATAAAACCCAAGTCTTACCTGTTCCAGTTGCCATCTTTATACAATATTTTGGATGAGTATATTTATCTTTCTTTAAATTAATTAAGTCCATTTCTTGTAGCAATTCTGGATTAATAGCCATATAAGTATCTTGAACATTTTTAATTTTCAAAACTTCATGAATATAAATTGTATTAAGAATTGCCCGCCATTGCCCTTCATGAAAATTAAAGTTTCTTAAATCTCCAAAACTTCCTTTTGGACTCCAAAAATTTAGCAAGTCTTTTGTTATATAAGAAACTTTTTCCAAAAAAGTTCCATCTACCCATTCTTTATTAGCCATCTTTGTTATGATTTCTGCTAATTTTAATGGAATATTTCTCGTTCCTAAAGATTTTGCTTGTACCATTTTATTTTATCTCTTTTACTGCTACACTCTCAAATCCAAAAACATCAACTGCTTTAACGCAAATTTTTCTTTTTTCTTTTATTTTTGGAACAACAAGTTTTGCTTTTCTTGATACTTCTAATTTATCTTCATTGTTTTCTCTATAATCTTGCCACTTGCTTCTAAAGACTTCTCCATCATAATCTGGGTCAATGCTCCAATATTCAACTAAACTTAATGGATTTTTTGCAATTACCTTTTCTAATTTTTCTTTGTTCTCTTTATCTAAAGGCAATGCATCTGGAGAAAGTAAAACATAATTATCTAATTCTATCGTTATTTCATCTTCTTCTTTATTGTATTCTTTCTTTTGAATTGGTTTTATTATTAAATACTGCAATGAAGAAAATCTTATTTTTCCAGATTTAATCAATTGTTCATAACTTGCTTTCGTTTTTAATTTATCTAACAAATCTGGGGGAATAACCAAAACTTCTAATTTATCATCATTTAAACTTTCAATTACTCTACCTATATCTGTAACAAAATTCCAACCCAAAACAACAACTTTATCCCAACCACCCATAAAAGAACTTCTTAATTCTTGGGCTTTTCTTAAGGCGTTATACCCTGTTAATTTTGAAGGAGAATCTACAAATACAAGAGTTTTTCCTTGTTTGATATATCCTAAATTATTTGGAACTCCTTCTTGCATTGGGAATGGCAAAGGACCATAAAGATTAACTATAACATGAGCTAAATCTCCAAATGTTTTAAATGCAGATTGTTCGAACTGTTCTTTTTGATAATCTCCTATTGATTGATATAAGAAAGGTTTCGCATCTTGGTCAATTAATCTTTTTCTCATAATCATACAAGCGGGCTTTCCTAAATCAGACATAATCCATTTTCTGCTAAGTTTTTCTGCAACTGCTCCTGTTGTACCTGAACCAGCAAAGAAGTCTGCTACGATTTCATTTTCATTAGATGATGCTTTTATTATTCTTTGTAATAATTTTTCTGGTTTTTGGGTTCCATAATTTAAGATTTCTTTAGATTGTGATGCAGTCATAAAAGAAGGTATATCAGAGAACCAATCTAAACATTTTGTTCCCAATGGGTTTTTTTCATGAGAACCATCTGCCCATTTTGCAGGACTATTACCATCATTTTTGTATGGTACTCTAATAGAATCATAATTAAATTTAGTATTAGAACTTTTAGCATAAAATAGAATAGTATTATGTTTAACTGGAAATCTATCTTTTGCCTCAGAAGCACCAGTAAAACACCATATTACTTCATTTCTAAAATTCTCCTTACCAAAAATTTCATCCATAATTACTTTAACATAATGCCCAACATGCCAGTCAATATGAACATAAATTGAACCTTGTTCACTTAAAAGTTCTCTCATTAAAATTAATCTTGGTATAATCATTTGCAAATATGATGATGTGCCATTCTTCCAAGTGTCAGAATAAGCAAACTGTTCAATCACCGTAGGTTTTGATTCAATATCTGTGTTAGGTAAATGAATCTTTGTTCTATAATCTGCCTTGCTATCAAATGGGGGATCAATATAAATCAAGTCAATTTTTCCACGCATAGAAGGCATCCCTGTTAATGGGTCTCCTGTAAGTAAAGCTTGCATTGTAAGAAGATTATCACCATAAATCATACGATTAAACCCTTCTTTTTTGCTTAATTCTTTAACGCCTTGCCCAAAATATCCACCTTTAGCTTTTGTTGGTAAAACAAGCTCATTAGTCTGTAAAGTTATTCTATTTGTTTTAGAAAGTCCATCTAATATTTTCTGTGCTTCTTTCTTCCCTTTTTCTATAATCTTAGGTAGCTCTTCAATTAGTGATTGCATTTTAATTTCCTTTTCCTATCTCTTTAGTTGCTTCTTCTGGGTTTTTTAATTTATAGAGTCTTATTCTTGAGTCTTCTGGATGAAGCTTAGCCTCTAACCACCCATATTTTTTAAGATCTGAGATACATAAGCTTACAACCCTCTCATCATTCTCTTTAAGAGCGTCTGTTGCTTGTTTATGAGTAAATTCTTTATCTTTAAACTTACTCCAAAGTATTGAGTACCTTTTCATTATCCAACGTGGAAGCGGTTCTATCATATTAAATCCACCATGTGCATCACATAAGTGATATGTAACAATATATAAAGTTTATTGTTTTTTATGAAGTTTATCTAAGAATTCATTTACCATTTTTTTCATTAATTCCTTGTCATTATTATATTCTTTTTTAGGTAACCAAAATCTTACTCTTCCATCATTATGAAGCTCAAAAGTAATTTGTTTGCCATTATCTAATTTTGATGATTGTCTTGCCTTAAAATAAATAATATCAGACACTCCCTTTTCTTTGATTGGTTTAACATATTTCATTACATTCTTAACAAATTTTGTTTTTGGTAAACCCTGATCTCCATAAATTGTATCCTTAATTATTTTAACATCAATTTCTTGGCCACTATCTTGTTTTGCTTTTTGTATAATATTTGGTTCTATTTGTAAAGTATCTATTGAAGAAGAAAAACTCTTATTAACCAAACTTTTCATATCTTTATTAAACTCTAAGTCTTTTATAATTACAGAGTCTGATAAGACACAATCTTTAAATATCTTCTTTATTAAATCAACAAAAGGTTTTGTAGAATTGAATATGCAAACACTGATAATTGATAGATTTTTATTACTAACGTCTTTAATCCATATCTCTGCATCTTTATAATTAGGATATTTTAGTTCAAATGGGTCATCTTTAAGATCTTTTGGTAACATCTTAAACAAGATTTTACCTTCTTTGAGTATAAATCTTGTTTTATAAAAAGTATCGTTTATTTTATTAAATTTTGTAAAACCTAGCTTTCTAAATTTAGCATATTGATAATTTTTATTTAAATTGGAGATTAAGTCTTCTAAATTAATGTTTATTAAATCAAATTTACATATATTTATCTGTTTAACATTCCAACCACTCGTATACAAATTTCCAATAGATATTTCTTCTTTAAATAAATTAAAAATTTCATTTAATTTCTGACTATTACTTTTTATTTCTTTAGTTAATTTATCCTCTTTAAAATAAGAATCCTTAATAGATATATGCTTATTCAATAAATTTCTTAATTCTGTTGCTCCAATATAATCTATTTTTATTGTGGGGTTATCTCTTTGTAACTGATTGAACAATCTTATTTCTCTAGGTGTAAAATTTCGTGGAATTACCAACACCCATTCGGTTAAACTATGTTTTTCTTTTGCAGTTAAGAGTGATTGTTTAATCTGATTTTGTTGAGGATTCCTTATAGGTTTTAAAAAGAATTTATATTGGAATATTTTTATCAAACCATCAAAATCTCCAATAAAAGAATCTATACCCTCGTCTCCTCCAGAGCCTTCAACTGGATTTGAATTTGGATATTCTGCCTTAATAAGTTGGTTACACATCTCACTAAACTTTTTTTCGTTAAGTAATGAAAAATCCATAGTGTGCAACTATATACTCTAAAATATAAATCTTACTTAAATAATCCATCTTTTCTATAATAGAAAGGTTTAAATAATAGTTATGCTAATTACATTAGTATTATGTATATAAGATAAGTCAGAGAAGATGTAGTTTTCAAGGCAACATCTTCTCTGATATGGAATCCGTGATGAATCCCACAATAGAAAGAATAGAAAAGGAACTTAATAAAACTTTTGAGTCTATTAGTAAGAACTGGGTTAAGGTATTAGATATTCTCTATCAGCTTGATTTATCAGAGATTACAAGTTCAATTAATCAAAGAGAATCTACTTATTCTATAGACTCTATGCTTAAACTCTATATTTACAAGAAAGTCAAAGGTATAACAACTTATCCAAGATTAGTGGAAGAATTAACAAAAAATAACAATATTAACCAATTAGGCTTAACTGAAATTCCTACAAAACAGAATTTTAATCATTTCTTTAGAAATAAAATAGATAAACAAACAACAAACCTACTAGACACAATTGCAGAGAAAATATTATCAATTGCTACTAAAAACAGATGTATTCTTGATATTGAGATAGTTAAAAAGAATGTTAGAGAATTCAAGAATAAAGCAAGAGAAGAAAGAAAGGTTTTGAATGAAGCTACTAAACTATTGAAGAAATTAATCTATCCACAAATTCAGATTAAGATAGGTAATAATAGCAGATTTACAACTAAAGATTTATTAGATATTTTAGTCCATGTTGCACAAACTCATGATTTTGCAAATAATGGATGCAAAACCTTTAAGGATTTATACGAAGATAAAGATGTTCCAGATGGAGACACTTTACTTTATCATTTCAAGAAGATAGGCTCAAGATCAGAATTAACGACAATATTCGGCAGTATAACTGACGTTATTTTCAATTTTGCTAAAAAGAATTATAATTTATTGAATAGAAGAAAGTTAGACGTAGCTTATGATGTTCATAAAATTCCTTTTTATGGATATAAAAATTCAGAATATATCAAGGGTGGAAAACACGAAAGAGGAACAAGCTATTTCTATCACTTCCTAACTTGTGATATTGTAGTTGCTGGAAAGAGGTTTACTATAGATGTAGTGCCGATTCATCCGCTTCATAGCATTGAAAATTTATTAGATATAAGCTTGCAAAAAGTCAAAAAGAAAATACATATTGATAGAGCATTCTTAGATAGAGGATTTGCTAATTCTAAATGCATAGAAGTTTTAAAGAAAAATAGAATTAACTTTATAATGCCTATGCCCAGAAATGACAGAATAAAACAATGGATGGACAAATCAGAAGAATGCAAAGCAAGATTAGTTGAGAATTTTGAAATTAACAAACAATTAGTAAATCTCTATTTAGTTGATGATGAAGAAGGAATTAAACGTTCATTTATCACAAACCTAAACGTTCCTGTTTTATTATCACATTATTTCTATCGTTGGTATGGTAAACGATGGGGAATAGAAACAGGCTATAGATTGAAAGCACAAGACTTTAAACCCAGAACAACAAGTAAAAATTATACTTTAAGATTATTTTATTTCTTATTTACAGTAATGTTGTATAATTTATGGGTTCTTACAAACATTATAGTTGGAGTTAAGTTATACGGCAAAGTCCCAGAAGAGCCATTGATAACTGCTAAGAGGTTTAGCATAATTCTCTATAAAGTTCAATTGGAATTTTTAGATCCTGGTGGTTAAACTTATAGATTATATCTAATTCTTTATTTGCATGTCAAATGGGCACACTTTACAAATCACTGGTAGAGGCATTGCTGTAATTTTAGGAGTAGTTTCTTTAATATTTACATTTCTTCTAGATACAGGAATAGGTTTTTTAGGCAGAGTTAGGCTATTCATATTAGGAGTCGTATTAATCTTATTAGGAGTTAGATAGTTTATTTTCCACTTTCGGAAGTACTGGTGATATAGAAATCCTTATAAAATAAATTTAAAGTTTAGTTCTTATGCTCCAGTCGTCTAGTCCGGTCAAGGATCTCGGCTTTTCGAGCCAAGAACACGGGTTCAAATCCCGTCTGGAGCAGACTTTCTATTTTCTTATGCGCCAGTGCAATAAATCATATAAATAAGGACGTGCAGGAGCATAAGAATGGCAGAG
>CAYHJT010000027.1:0-3985 GCA_964356985.1 Candidatus Woesearchaeota archaeon | reverse complement strand
CAAACAAGAAGGAATGCAACAAATAGCAAGATTAATAAGAAAATATGAAAGTTTTATAACAAATTTAGAGCAATTAAAAGAGATTCCTAAAGAAAAAGGTAAGGAGAAAGTATTATTGTAAAAATTTTAAGAACCTGGAGTATTTTAAGAGGCTATACAAGGTATTTGAGAGGAAAGATATAAGTTATATAAGAAGATTAAAATTAACCTACCAATTTTCTTTAAAAATTCTTCCATATATCCACGAAGTTTAATTACAAGTCCTTAGTACCCAGTATAAACTGTTCTACTTTCTGTGTTATTTGACCAACACTTAGATCAGTCATTTCTAAAATAAATAAGGATTTGCTTATATTAACCATGTTAGTGAAACTCTCTCCGGAAGTAACATAATTAATAGCCCATCTCTTGTTTAAGGTTGAATTAAAAGCAAATCTATCAAATCTTCCTAATTGCTGAACATTATTCCAGTTTCTTGTGTAAACTTGTTGTTCATTATAAACTATAGGATTAGGTATCTTATTTTGTATTCCTTGCTGTATTGCTGTGTCACCTTCAGATTCATTAGCTACATTAAGGTAGGTAATAGTTAGTAAAGGTCTTCTTGTTCTGTTTGCATCATCTTTAGAGCTAAACACATCTTCTTTTTGGGAATTTAGATCTGCACCTTTTAGTCCAACACTCCACCAATTTAAACCAGATCTGAGTCTTTGCTCTAAATCATTTCCTATACCTCCTGGCTCTGTTGTATTTGAGGTTAAGTTAAACCAAGTATAGCTATTTACTCTAGTAACCGGAGTAGAATTTAATAAAGTTCCATTTCCTGCATCTATCCAGAAATTACAGTTACCTTGACAATCGCCTGTCTGATTAGGATAAGTTGTTGAATTTCCAACCATTGTAAATACTGAGATTGGATCATTCAAGGAATTTATTTCTGTAAATAATAAGCTCAGGTTAATGTCAATAATATCAATATTATCAGGTATTTTGCTTATATCCCATTCTAAAACTGCCCTATATAACAAGTTGGTTACGTCTAAGTCAGTATATTGTCCAACTAAAATTTTTGATGCTGGATTTGATACTCTAAGGTAGCTATTAGGCACTGCTAATGTATTAACATAGATATAACCATTCCAATTGGTTTTCGTATCAGTTAATGTTATTGTTGGGTCTATTGTTACAGGATATACAGTAGATTCATTAATTAAGAAGTTATAAGGAACCTTAATTGTTAAGAATAATTCATTGTTTGTATTACTTAATTCATATTGTAAATCTGTATATTTATATCCTGAATCATAAGCTATTGGTTTGATTAAATAAAATAAAGGATTATTATTAGAAGTGAAAGCTATTGAATCTTGTGTTATTATTGTTTCTATTTGGTTCCAATTACCTTGAGAAGTTTGAATATTAAGATTATTAGTATTTATCTTAAATTTAATCTTTAGATCTTCTTGTAAGGGGTTTAGCTGCAGAGGGGGTATTATTTGATTAGAGTTAATTATTATTTCTTCCTTGAACATTCTTGGTAAATAATAATATTTTATATCTATGTTATTGA
Source organism: Candidatus Woesearchaeota archaeon (assembly GCA_964356985.1). Classification (GTDB taxonomy): domain Archaea; phylum Nanobdellota; class Nanobdellia; order SCGC-AAA011-G17; family JAGVZF01; genus CAYHJT01. The sequence continues at coordinate 2,415 of CAYHJT010000027.1, read as the reverse complement.
ATGAATTAGGGAATAAGGCTATATTATTATTTAGATTAGCATTTGAATTCTGAGGAGAAGATAATAAACTTGCACTATATCCAGAAGATATTGGCTGGAATTCTATGCTAAATCCGTCTTTTACGAATTTAATTGAGTTAGCTGTATTTATATTATTTTTAATATAAACCTGATATAAGTTATTTAATACACAGGAATCATATCCTGCTAAGCAATTCTGATTATTGAAATTTTCATTAATTTCCTGCCATTGTCCATTAGATTGGTAATATCTTTGATAAGAATAGATATTCCTTGTACAAATAACCTCATTGCATGATGTATCTGAGTATTCATTTATGATATCTGCATTTACAAGAGTTATAGTTATAAGTAATAAAAATACTAAGACCAACGATTTTGCTCCTATTTTCATTTTTTCTTTATTATCTACTTATTTTATTTTAATAATGGTTGTGTTATAACTATGAGTAATAAAACCCAAGATAGTATAAGTATTAGTTGTGCCGTTTGATAGGATATTCTATAATTTTTCTTAAATAAAAAATAATATACAGCCGTTGGAATCAACAACACTACGACAACTAATATAGTTGCATCGGTCACTTTATGCTGAGCTTGTAACCCTTTTAAATATATAAGAAAAATAAGTGATATTGTACCAATGATAGATGTTGCTGTCTCCAATCCCTTTTCCCATTTTCTTTTTTGTATTTCTCTTGTCTTCATGTTAACGCCTTCCCTGTGCTATTAATACTTCCTTTGCACATTGCACACCACAACGTCTTCCTTGACGATTAAGCGCTGCTATTGCACAACTCTGACCACAATCTCTACCTTGTGCTACCATGATCTCTTTTAGTTCTTGTTCACTTCCACTATGAACTTCCCCCCCAACAGCAATTGCGGTTGCACCTTCTCTTGGACGTAACTGATTGACTCCCTTTAATTTTTTAATTAGACTGTCACTTGATCTTTCTACGGGTTTACTACCTAAATCTTTGTTAAGTTGGGTATTCTGCACAAAAGAGTTCGATAAAGTTTCTGTTTCGTCTTGACTTGCTTCAATTATCTTATCTTCGATAAGTTTGCTACCTGTCACTATTCCTACAGTGAGGCTTTTTCTTCCCAAAAATTCGAGAAATTCCTTACCTGTGATAATTGTGTATCCTGAAGGACCGGGATTGGAAAATGGGCCATAACCTATATCATAGATATCTGCTAAAACTGCTGCTTGGTAAACTTTACTCTTTGGATTTTCAACAGCAAGCTTTAAACTATAAGTTAAACTTCCTATATCTATTGCTGTTTCAAGAACAGTATAAACAGCTGCAACAATGATAGGACTTTCACCATTCGGATCAACATACTTATAAGGATTATTCCTAACATAAGAATATCTGTTCAGATCCTGAGGATTGAATAAATCAAGAATATTCTTATCTGGCTGAGTAAAGTGCATGAATAAAGGATCATAATATCTTGCTCCATAGTAATACAATCCAGTTCCTTTGTCTAATTCCTTAGCAGTATAAAGAAATCTGCTGTCTCCTCCATCGATTAATTCACCATAAGGCTCATAAGTAGTTTCTTCCACAACATTTCCAGATTCATTTGTAACTAAATCTGTGCTTCCCAGATGATCAAGATGATAAAAGAATTTCTTTCCATCGGAATCTTTTCTTCCGACTAATGTATCATCCTCATAGTAATAAGCATATTCATAAGTGCCTGTATCATTTTTTACTCTTATGTAATTATCGCTGAAGTAATAAGTAGTCTGATTTAACAATGGTTCATATTTCTTGATTCTGTAGTTATCTATATTGAAGTCTTCCTTATGTGTCCCGAATACCTGGATGCATTGTTGTTTGTATTGTTTATTACTTTTCATTTTTAGTTAAATATTAAACTTTATAATTTATAATCCTCCTAAGTAAACCAATAAGTAAACCTATGATCCCCAGCACAGGCATCCAAATAAAAGGGTTTAAATTAAAGTGAATCATTATAATCAAAACTAAGAGGATGGTGATCAAAGGTATAAACAGAAACTGGATTAAGTCCTTTATAGGCAGGCTTTTTGTGCCCATTTCTTTTTTATTATGTAATTTCAAAAAACGAATTATTTTTTTAGTTCTATTTCCAAAGAGCCCAAATTGTAAAAATGGTGGGTATTTTTTATTTTTATGTAAAAACACTATAGCACTACTAAAGAGAGGAATCCTTTTAGATTTATATCCAGTAATATCTGTATAAGATAAAACAATCTTATTGGGTACTTTGGTATATTTACCTCTTGACATATATCCTCGCAAATTTTTGAAAGATGTTTTTTTGGCAAAGTTCACTTGTAGAGTCAATTTATCTTTATAGACCTCAATCTTTCCCAAGGGCCAACTAGCTTGAACCGAG
>CAYHJT010000026.1:0-10506 GCA_964356985.1 Candidatus Woesearchaeota archaeon | reverse complement strand
AAATTGGAATTTGAAGTAGTAAGTCCTATATCTTTAAAAACGTATTTTACTCCATTCTCTTTTGTTACAATAAATTTAGTAATACCATTTACTCCGGTGGTATCATACTCATAATCAATTTTCCAAGGATTTACATTTCTAAGTCTAAATACTCCCAAGTCATCAAGCATCATCTCTGTGCCAAGGCCATCTATTGAAACATAAAAGCTGTCTGGATTTCCTCCGTAAACTCCTTGCAAGATATCAAAATTAGTTGATGGAGTTAAACATGGAACAGCATAAGGGATATCTCTTTCAGAAAATTTATATCCAGTGCCACTAGGTCTATTAAATAGCCACCCAGTTTCTTGAATATTCAAATTTGAATTACTACAATCTTGATCTCTTCGATCATTTATGTTAATATAATCATCTGGAACACCATTCACTTTTCTTGTTATAGCCGAAGCTACTCCCAAAGAAAATCCAAAGCCTGTCTCTGTTGATTCTTTTCTTAAGGTATTATCAGTTGAACTGTAGATTATATTTACTGGAATATTTAGACCATTCCTACCTGGAACATCTACTAAACTAATTGGTAAAATTAGATCGCCACCTTGTGCGGGGGTTCCAGAATCTATAACTCTAAAAGCAGAAGCTGAAGGGGTAGAAGAACTTAAATCAGCTGTTGTTGTTGATAAAAATATTGATAATAAAAAACATATATTTAATAGAAATAAAAGAATATTTTTTTTATTTCTCATGCAACCATCCAATTTTTTAAAATAAAAGTAATATTCAAACATTATAGTTTTACATAAAAGTTTTATTATAAATATATTATTGTTCAATATAATATAAATTATAATATTATATCTCAAAAAAGTGGTTTCTCTTTTCTTAGCCATCAAAAAATTGTATTAAATTCAAATCTTATTATAATATTTTAATCAGATCATTAAATAAAAAGATTTAAATATATATCTGTAAAGATTAAAATGATGGCAATCGGAACAACAATTTTGTGGGTGGTTTTAGCGATAGTAGTCATATTCTTAATATGGCTTATTGCAGTTTACAACGGATTTATAGTCAGAAGAAACAGAATCCAAGAAGCTTCATCTCAGATTGAAGTTCAATTAAAAAGACGTTACGATTTAATACCTAACTTAATCGAAAGTGTCAAAGGATATATGAAGCACGAAAAAGATACTCTAACTGAAATTACAAAAGCTCGTACATCTATGATGAACGCAGGTTCATTAAAAGATAAAATGAAAATAAATGATGGTTTGACTGGAGCATTAAAGACAATTTTTGCTGTAGCAGAATCATATCCAAACTTAAAAGCTTCAGATAATTTTATACAACTTCAAGAAGAATTATCAGGTACAGAAAACAAAATAGCCTTTTCAAGACAATTTTTCAACGAAAACGTACTTAGCTACAATAACACAAGGCAAAGTTTTCCAGGAAATATGTTAGCATCAATGTTCAACTTTAAAGAGAAATATGATTTCTTTGAAGCAGAACCAGCAGCTAGACAAAATGTCAAGGTTAAATTCTAGGTATGGCAAATATTAAACAGATTGCTATTATCTTAGGAATAGCAGTTCTTTTTTCTGCATTTATAATAGCCTCTTCAGAAACTTTTTATGAAACTCCTAAATATGAAAAACTACTGTAATAATACCAACTATGGATTGGCAAAACCTTTACCCACAGGTGCAGTAATTCCAAATAATTGCGGTGATGTTTATTCAATTCCAGAATCAATTAAATGTATGAATGATAATGGTATGGTTGAAACAAAATATGATTCTAAAAATTGCCCAGTCTATGATAACTGTAATTATTGTAATAAATATCTTATGGATGCTCAAAAAAAGCACGGTCAAACAACTTTCATAATATTAGCAATCCTGGGAGTTTTAACAATAATATTTGGAGTCTATTTCAAGATCGAATTCATAGGTTCTGGATTCATGTATGGTGGTATAATAATCTTATTCTATGCTACAATAAGGTTCCTAATGGATCAAAATAAATATATTAGAATTTTGATATTATTCATTGAATTAATGATAGTGATTTTAATTGGTTACAAAAAGTTAAATAAGAAAAAATGAATTTATACGATCAGATTTCTGGTAACAAAAGGACATCTATATTTCTTATTATTATATTCATAATAATGATAATCTTATTAGGATCTCTTATAGGTCTGGTTTTTGGTTATTTATATTTAGGGCTAATCATTGCAATATTTATTTCAGTAATAATGATACTTATCGGATATTACTCCGGTAATGATATGATACTTTCAATGAGTCATGCCAAGGAAGTAACTAAAAAAGAAGATCCTTATCTTGTTAATACTATAGAAGGATTAGCAATTGCCGCAGGAATTCCAACTCCAAAAATATATATTATTCAAGAAAATTCTATGAATGCTTTCGCCACAGGCAGAGATCCAAAACATTCATCTATTACTGTAACATCTGGATTAAGGTCAAAGATGAATCGTGAAGAGCTTGAAGGGGTAATAGCTCATGAAATGAGTCATATTAAAAATTATGATATTAGATTGATGATGCTAGCTACAGTTCTTGTGGGTATCGTAGTTTTGCTCAGTGATTTTTTATTAAGGAGCTTTTTATGGGGGCCAAAGGACAATAACAATAAGAATAGTGGAATTATAGTAATAGTTGCAATCGTAATAGGGTTATTATTAGCGATACTATCTCCAATAATTGCTCAAATAATACAATTGTCTATATCAAGAAAGCGTGAATATCTAGCAGATGCAAGTGGTGCATTACTTTGCAGGAATCCTAGAGGTTTAGCTAATGCATTAAAGAAGATTAGCAAAGACACAGATAAAGTTGTTGATACAGCGAATAAAGCAACGGCACATTTATACATAGAAAATCCTCTAAGACATATGAAAGGATCAGTAAATAAATTATTCAATACTCACCCGCCAATAGAAGACAGAATAAAAAAATTAGAATCTATGTATTGATATCTTGATCATTTCTCATATTTTCATGTTGGCGTTCTAACCAGCTATATACATTTCCGTGTTTAGAACCTTTAAGTACCATTTCTATTGCACGTTTTGCTAGTATAGTATTTTCAACTCTGCCTATTATAGCAACGGTCTTTCCATAAACACTAATGTCTGTATGAGTTAATTGCTCAAGTAAATGTTTTGATTTTCCTTGAGTTCCTATAACTCTGGCTTTAACTATAGCTAAACGAGCCTTAGATTTTCCAGCATAATCTTTTATATTAATAATTTCTAATGTAGTATTTTCAAGTGTCAGCATCATTGCTATATCTGGATTAAATCCTCGAGAAATAGCATTAATTATCATTCTAACAATATAAACATTATAAGAATCTTCACCTTTTATGAATACGTCTCCTTCATCTGAATCAACTTTTATTTTAGTTGAGGTTCTAGATTCTATGCGTTTCTTGATACTTCCATCTTTACCTATCAAAATCGGGATTCTTTCTTTATTTATTTTAAGTTGGTCTTGATACATGACTAGAATTCATTTGATTCTTGTACGGATTTCATGAAACCATGATTTTGGAGCCATTGAACTTGATTTTTTCTATACTTATAGATAATATCTCCTTTCTTGTCTCCGCCAAGCTCCCAAGGTTCTACTAATACTATGTCACCCTCTCTTACCCATAGTTTTCTTTTTAATCTTCCAGGAATTCTGCATATTCTTATTTTGCCATCAAAGCATTTTATGCTCATTCTAGAAGCGCCCAATCTTTGCTCAACAACGCCTAAACTTTCTTTTCCTCTTGGAGTCTTTACTCTAATAAACTCTTGATTTTCTCCTTCTACAGGAGTTTCTTGAGAATCGAAAAATTCATCGTCGCGCATGATAAAAAATATCAAGAATAGTGTTTATAAAGGTTTTTATTAAATCTTCGTTGTTATAATTGGTTTTTCTCTTACTATCACTGTATGCTCTGCTTGACTAACAATCCCATTACTCTTCTCAGGAAGTATTGAATATTGGTGTAATATCCCATCTTTTTCTAATAGTGATAAACCTAAGCTTGTTTCAATTCCATTAAATTTCTTTAATAACCATCGTTTGTTGAATGGTAATGTTTTGTATTCTTTCTCAACATAATCTAATATCTTTCTAGAATTATTATTTCTAGTTGGTTTTCTCTCAATCAATTCATAAATTTCACTAGGTTTTCCTTCCATCACTAGTCCAGATCCTTTAGTAGCAAAAGGTTCTATAGCTATAACCATATCTTCTTTCAATGCTGTTAGATCTTTATTATTAACATTAGGTATGCTAGGATTGGCATGTACTTTGTATAATTCCAAGCCATGTCCGGATAAATTTCTTATTGGAGAAAAATCATAATCTTGTATTGTTTCTTGAATTGCTTTTCCAATTTCAAAAAGTTTTACACCTGGTCTTATTATCTTTAATGCATTATCTAATGCTGTTTCTGCGGCTTCAATAAGTAATTTATTGTCACCTAAATCAATGGATATTGCTGTATCGGCTATCGCGCCATTAATATGAACACCTATGTCTACTTTTACAATATCATTGTCTTTAAACATTAAAGTATCTTTATGAATAGAAGAATAATGTGCAGCAATATTATTAATAGACATATCAACTGGAAACGCTGGTTTTCCTCCAAGCTCAATTATTTTGAGCTCAATTTTTTCAGTAGCTTCTAGCACTGATTCATTTGCCTTTACTAATTTCTTTGCATAACTACGAGCTTCTGCGGCAATATTTCCTGCTTTTTTATAATTATCAATATTCATTTTTTAAAATATTTGTCCAAGCTACTCTGTTCTTTATCCTTTAAAAGTTCTTCTATATTATATCCTAAAGCATCAAAAATTCTCTCTACAGAAGGAATTATTTGATTATTTATATAATAATTTGGATCATATTCTTGTGTTTCTTCTGGTAAGAAAGATCTATCAGATATCCTGCCTTTTCCTGGAGCAACAATATAATTTATTATTACTCCTGGAGCAACATACAATCCAAGTTCTTTCATATGTTTAGCAACAATAACATGTGGTCCTATCAAATCATAATTTTCAATATTTTTCTTAAGCTGTGTTTGTATTATCATCATGCTCTTTTCTATTTTATTGTTTTTTATATCATCAATTATCTTTTTAACATAATCAAATGCTTTTTCCGGTGAGTTATCTCTTAACAAATAGTTTAAAACTTCTTTTTGGACTTTACGAGCTATTCCGGACCAGTCACGCCTTATTGTTTCAAAACCCCTTACCTTGATTCTCCCATCTTCAGATATTAAGGCATATTTTTTCTTGGCACCTACTGCCTCGCTTTTTTTCATTACAAATATCCCGCGGGTGTAAAAATTTTCTAGTTCTAATTCCATTAAACCAGATAGATTATTATTTATTTCTTCTAATAATTCTAAACTTTGTTCTTTAGATTTATTTTCTAGTGATATAAATATAGAATCAGTATCGCTATAAATTACTGTAAATCCATTATCTTGTGATTGTTTTATTACATCTTGGATATGTTTTCTTCCAAAGGCAGTAATAGCTTCCGCACATTCTCTAGAATACCATCTTGCAGCAAAAAAACCAAAATATCCATATGCCGCATTCATCACTGTTTTTAGTGCATAGCTTCTAGCGTCTAATATTGGGTTGAATCTATCTTCTTTGATTAATTCTTTCACTCTTCTTCTTCTGATTATTATATCTCTAATTACTGTAGGAATAAATCCCTCTTCATTAGAAAAATGATAAACAACTTTTTTACCACTATCCATCTCTATTTCTGGAGTGCTATAACCTCCGCTATTTACCAAAGTTAATGGGCTTATGTTATACGTAACAATTATACTAGGATACAAAGATTGAAAATCAAACACTGCTAATTTTTGGTATAATTTTGCAGTAGGGTTAAAAACAAATGCTCCTTTATAAGTTCCAATTCTTCTTTCAGCTATTAAAGAATAATCTGGTTTATTTGGAAAAAGTTCTTTATATTCTATAGATCTTTTTATTAAGTAAGCATCAACTAATTGGCTATATCCCATTCTACATACATTAAATATGGGCATATCTGTTAATTTTACTAATTCATTAATATTAGGCAATATTTTTTCAGCAATTTTTAAAGTTAATTCTGAATCTTTGAGATTATACTCACAAAATATTTCTAATTTTTCAGGACTTTCATCCCAAACAACACCAATTTCTTCTATATTAGCGTCTATCTTTTTTTCATTTAATAATTCTGTAGCAACCTCGCCAAGAGTATAATTTTCCAGCTTTAAAGAACCAGACATGATAGATTTTATAAATTTAAATACATCAAGATGTACAATTCCTTTTATTTTAGCATATCCATAATTTCCATGTTTGCTTATTTTCAATCTAGAATTCCTAAATTTTAGTTTCAGTTCATATTTACTTGCTCTAGCTTTGATATATGGAAGATCAAATCCATCAGTGAAATAACCAACTAAATAATCTGGATTATATTCATTAATCACATTAACAAATCTACTTATTAAAGAAGGCTCATCATCTACAAATTCTATATAATCTAAATTTGTTTTAAATTTTTTCCAAGTTATTACTTTCTTGAATCCATCATTTCCAAAAAAAGAAACCATTACCAATGGATCTCGCTCTTTTATTGGATAGCGTTTCTCTTGTATATAAACTTCAATGTCAAAAGCCAGCATTCTTGGATTATCAAAAAAGTCATCTCCAAATGGCTGTATAGAATCAGCATTTACTCCGAAATCAACTCTAATATCTGATCTATCTACAATATCTCCTTCGACTTCAGTTAATCCCAATGGAGTTATTTTTTTGTCTAATATATATCGTCTTATAAAAGGAATATCTGATTCGGCAAATTCAACATTGACTATTTTAGTTTCAATAGCTTTTTTTACGATTTTAATTGCCTTAGGAGTATTAACAACTACTTTTATTGATTTTACCGGTTTATTATTAAATTTATATCCTTCTATTATAGTAGCATCAACAACATAAAATGATTCTTCACCATTTACTATGTTTATGTCTAGAAATTTATCTGCTAATTCTTCATGGTTTTGTTTAGGTATCACAAAAAAATAAGGATTTATTGTAGAGTCAAATACGCAAATTTTCTTGCCATCTATTGTATTCCCAAATATTTGGATTATTGCCTTTCCAGAGCTGTTTAATTCAACTCCAAAATCTATTGGAAAAAACTTGATTTTTTGCATAAAAAATCTTACTTTTGAAGATATTTAAAACTATTTATAGGTAATTAACCAGAGTATTATCCTTAATTATAGAAGCTTTACTTGGATTAAAAATAAATGCGTAAGTGCTATCAAAATAGCCGCATCTAAAGTTTTCTATAGGTATAGAAGTTCTTTTGCTTAGCATATAAGCATAGAAGAATATTTGTGTGGGCGCATGTATTTCTTTTGAAGCATTAGGCTTGTAATCCCATACCCATATTTTATTGTCTTCCATTCTTAATATATCAATATGTCCTGTTAAAGGCAATTCAGAATTAAATAATTCATTGTAATCAGCTAGTTCATTGTTTTCTAGCCATAATGGCACTTCAACAGCCAGAGTTTTTTCATCATTTTTGAGCATAAATATCTCAATAGCAGTATGAGCATTTCTAGAATTAGCTGTCTCTAATGCTTGTTTTGCTAGAGTATTAACTTCATGGCCTTGCAATTGATGTATTTTAATGTCCTTAATCTTAAATGTAAGTGCAGAACTCCTAGGGCCCTGGGAAAAATAGCTATTTGGGCAGTTTAGACCAACATTAAGCAAAAACTCTTTTAATGTCTTAAATGGCCCGTTTACTTCTTCACACCTATGTTCATGCAATCTATAGTAATAATACCAACCATGTTTCAAAGCATAATTCTTTATCATCGTACCTCTTTTAATAATAATATAAGAAAAAATTGGATTCAGATTTATAAATCTTGTTTTTTTGAAATGTTTTTTTTGCCCATTGACTTGCTTATCTTAGTATTCCAGAAAGAGCTTAAGCCATTAGTGACAAAGCCGGTAAAATCTGTGCTGTATATGTAAAATAAGCCATTTTCAGATTTATATTTTTCAAATCCATTCTTGATTTCTTCGTATATTATCTTAACTTTAGCTCTTTCAAAATCTAATTGCAATAATGAGGAAGGTTTTAGCATTAAATAATCTGATTGGCGTATTATATTTACATCAATATTAGAAGAATTTTGAGTTATGAACAATATGCTAAGGTCTTTATGTCTAGCAATCAAAATTAGCTTAGAAACTAGTTTATTGGCATTATTCATAAAGTCTCTTGAGCTAAAGAATATTCCTCCCTCATCTATAAGCACAAAAGAATTATTAGGGATTTGTTCAACATCTTCTATGATTTTTATATAGCTTGGAATTTCTCCTTTATTAAATCCTATAGTACATATATTCTTTTCTGTCTTTGAGACAAAATTTTCTGCTATCCTCATTCCTAAGGCGGATTTTCCAGAGCCTCTAGCACCTAGAATTAAGCCTACGCTTGAATCCTTTTTATAAAGGTTTTCTTCAAATTTATCTAAGTCTCCTTTGGTTTTTTCTATTAAATTCAATTTAGAATAGGAAGATTTTGGTTTTTTGGTTTTTTCTTTTGTGTTGTTATTAATTCCTTTATTAGATATTTTTACAGAATCAGAATCAACTTTTTTTGTCTTGAATATCTTCAGGAAAACAAAATAAACCAAGAGGATAAATATCAATACAGCAAATATTGTTAATAAAATTGCTAAAGTATCCATAAAAATTAGTTAATTTTAGGTTTTTTAAATATTGTTATAATGAAAACATGCTAAATAAAGAATAAGTTTAAAATTTAAGATCCCACAAAATCTAAATAATTCTGTATTTTATAGATTATATTTCATAAATAAAAAGTATTTTATATTAACAAACACTAGGATTATTATGTCAATAATTTTAATATCAATAAAATAAAATCGAATCTTGATTCACAGAAAGAATCTTTAATTAGATCATGGTCATCTAAAGGAGTTAAGTTTAATAATAAACTCATAAATGTTTTCAGAAAAGTTCCTAGAGAAGATTTTATACCTATCCAATATAGATCTTTTGCCTATGAAGATAAAGCCTACCCTAGCCTTGAAAAGCAAACAATTTCTCAGCCATATACTGTAATGGTTATGACTCAATTATTAAAACTTAATAGTCATTGTAAGGTTTTAGAAATAGGTACTGGAACTGGATATCAAACTGCTATAATTGCTGAATTGATAAAACCTGGTTATATTTATTCTTTTGAAATTAGTAAAGAACTTTATCATTTAGCATATCAAAATCTAATAAATTATCATAATGTTAAACTATATTTAAAAGATTTCGCAGAAAGTTTAAATGAATTTAAAAAATTTGATAGGATAATAATTACTGCTGCATGTTCTGAAGAACCTAAAACATTAATAAATAAACTTAAAAAAAATGGAATATTAATAGCTCCTGTAGGAACTTTAAAAGAACAATACTTACATAAATATACAAAATTAAAAAATAAATTAAAATGTGAATCTTTTGGTAGATATCATTTTGTTCCATTAAAAGGAACTCATGGTTTTGTTAATTAAATAAGTATAAACTTAATTTAAGTCCCTTGGACATTAAACTAGTAGAATTATGCTCCCGCCGCGCATCTAACTTTTTGTAAATATTTGAAGCAAACAAGAGCAATTTCTTAATATTTAGTATAAATTTCTATTTGCTAATTGTTCTTTAATTGTTCAATTCCCTAAATTTCTGGATATTTGTAGTAAATCTACAAATTATTTCTTATAGATTGCATCATGATGGTCAAAATCTAAAAATTTAATCTTATTCTCTGATTTTATCAATTGAAAAACAAGGACAAAATGCCCTATATGAACTCTTCTCTTATCTTTTAGGTCATATCTTAAATTTTTATAATGTTCAACATCTAAAGACTTTATAACTTCTTCAATTTTTTTAAGGACTTGTTCATATAAACCTCTATCTTTCTTCGAAAGTTTATTAAGAATTTTTTGCAAATTAGGGATAATCTCAAAGCTATACATTTTAAGATCAGACTCTTATTATTTTTCTCAGGTCAGCAATATTTTTAAAGTTTATTCCTTCTTCTTTTTCAAGTCTTTTTAACTTTTTAATATATTCCGGTCTTAATTCTGGACCTAGCATCTCAACTCCGTATTCTGCTACTACTCTTGAAATTGCTTCACTCTTATCCTTTAAATTGTATTTAGCTTTAACTATATTCAAAATTTGATTAACTTCTTCTGGGATTTCAATCATTGCTTGTACCATTTTTCCTTCGTGTATACTCAGTATATATATTGTATATATATCATATATATATAAATCTTTCGATTCGTAGCGCTGGTGCAATCCTAAATTTTAAGTAGAGGCAACGCCTCCTTCTTATTATC
>CAYHJT010000025.1:0-10508 GCA_964356985.1 Candidatus Woesearchaeota archaeon | reverse complement strand
CCATTGGCCTTTTTATAATATTTATGATGGTCCTAGTGGTCCTAATGGTGTACAGGCTGGAATGCCAAAAGGCTGGCCTAATAATAATGCAACTGATTCAGATGTGATAAAAAATTTCTCGGTTATAGCTCATGATGGCCCATTTTATAATAACAATAATCAATCTGATTTATTAGACTGGGCTTCTAAGACGGGACAAGGAATAGATATAGCTGATACTAGATTTAGAAATTATGTTCAATTTGGCACTGGAACTCAGGCAAGCATGGATTTAGCAATATCAGAGATTCTTGCCAGATATGGAAATAACCCTTCTTTTAGAGGAGCTAGCTTAGCTGATGAACCTTATGCCCATACCCCCCAATATATACTTGATTCAGCACCATCAAGGGCAAGATATATCTTTGACAAGTTTAGACAGTTAGATCCTAATGAATCTCATAAATATTATTTTCCAACATCCGGCGCAATGTCCTTATTTAGGCATTGCAGAGATGCACGACCAGATATAATGCTCAGTTCCGGCGCAGGAAACCTTCATTATCCCGTCGCTGCACCCTTAAATGGATCTATGATACAAAATATGTTTGAAGGAAGAACCGCTTTATTTGATTCTGAATATTTATGCACTGAAAATTTTGGAATACCTTTCGGATATTCAAATGCGGCCACCAATTGGGGGGGAGTTTTGAATCCTGCTGAAGCTAAAGCCAATACTTATTTAATATTGGCACATGGCGGTAAATTCATATTATGGTTTGTTTATAGCACTGCTTATGGCATGGTTTGGGAAAATAATAATCCAAATAGAATATCTTATTTTACTTATTGGACCCCCGCTAATTGGGGAGGCAGAGATTTTCCAGTTATATCAAATATTAATTATGCAATAGATAATCAAACATCTCATTCAGGAAATAATTCTCTTCGTTTAGATGTAGCAACTACTGCATCTTTAGGAAATGAATTTTATATTTATGGTAATGGAGAGTATCCTTATCCTACAAACATAAGCTATACTGCATCTGTTTGGGTTAAAAGCAATTGCACTACATGTGACTCTTCAATTAACTTTAATGGAGGATTAGCGCCTTATTGGGAAGGCGTTTTTTGTCCTACTAAAACCGGAATTTATAATTGGACTAAACTTAGTTGCAATATAACATTTTCATATGAACAAGGAAAAAAAGTATTTGTTTATATGAATAATCCAGGAGTTGGTAGTGGATCTGTTTGGTACGACGATTTTTCAGTGTTTGATAATAATAATTCTTATGAAACATTAAGTTCATATAATCCAGGATTTGAATTAAAATACGGCCAAGATAGACAACCTCATGAGCCAGCATATTCTACATTGCGAGAATTAAATTTTATAATAAAAAATCTTTCAGAAATAGCTCCGCTTAAAAGAATAGCCGCATCAAACAATACTTTTGTACCCTATAAGGGATTGATTAAGTCTATAGATGTTAGCCTAGTAAATAATTTAGATAATCCTAGCGTTGAGTATGGTTTGTTTACTGACAATGATCAAGGAGGAAAAGTTTATTTGATTTTAGTAAATAGAGTAATTGTTGATACTGCTAACTTAGTTGTAAAAATTAATTCTACGAAACCAATAACTTTAGTGAATGTCGTTAATCAACAAGTATTAGGAACATACAATCCAGTTAACGGAATTGTAACATTTAATATTCAACTAATCCCAGGAGATGGAGCTGTTTTAAGATTAGATGGTTTATCTTATTACAAAGAATCAGAAGGAAATATTATTTATAACCAAGACTTTTCATCAGGAGATTTAAACACAAATGAATTCCAATACGATATGGGATATTTTGTTGCCAGTGTTGCAGGAAATAATGTATTAGTAGGGGATGCTTCTAATGGATTTGATAAGGTATTGTTTATCAAAACACTTAACATAAGTGATTTTGTATTAACTGGAAAATTCCAAAAAAATGTATTAACCTTCCCCAATAATGAAATGTTTTATGTAATCTTTAGAAATAATGCAAGAGCTTCCGGCTCTAGAAATTATGTAATGATAATAACACCATCTACAAGCCAAGCCCTTTCATATGGCTCTGTTCAATTAGTAAGAATGTGGACTAACACATGGAGATATCTTGGAGAACCGGACCAAAATTTCATCGTTGATAATAATATGCATAATTTTACTGTAAGAGCCTATGGCGGCAAAATTGATTTATATGTAGACGGCTTAAAATATGTGGATGCTATAGACAATGAGTTAAATGAATCTGGATACATTGGATTAGTGACCAAAGCAGGAAACATTGTTTATTATGATGATATACAGATAAAAGAATTAATTCCAACTACAGAGCCTGGATGCTTAACCAATTGCAATTTCCAAATATCTTTGAAACAAGGAATAAATTTAATATCAATTCCATTGATTCCTAGCAATAATTCAATAGATTATTTATTTTCACCAATATTGAGCGAAATAAGAAGCATTTATGCTTATGATACAATAAATTCTTCATGGCTAATTTATCATCCTAATAGCAGCATTCCTGGAACACTATCAAGAATAAATCCAAGAACCGGATATTTTTTAATAATGAAAAATCTAGCTACATTAACAATCAATGGAAATATTACTTATCTTAACGGAACATACCCATCATTAAATGTCAATCAAGGATGGAATATTATAGGAATACATAATCTAACTAACAAAACTATTGGACAAGAATTGAGCGGAGTAGATTACGGCTCAGCCTGGTTATTAAATCAAAGTGGCGGATATGAGCAAATGAGCAATCTAGATCTAACCAAATCCGGATCTGGATATTGGGTTTATGTAAATTAAAAAAGGAATAATTTATATATTAATAAAAATTTATTTTGATTAACGAATTCAGAAAAAGAGGTGCATATATAATGGATGTTAATAAAAATTTATTTTTGATTTCTATATTATTAAGTGTTATTTTTGTTTTAAGTTTAGGATCTAACAGCAATTTAGTCAATGCAGCAAATGAAACTAATGGAACTTTATTAATTTCCTCAAATATACCGGCTTATATATATCTAGATAATAGCTATAGAGGAACTGCTAATTTAAATTTGTATATTTATAATGTTTCAACAGGAATTAATAATTTACATAATTTAAGTGCTAGTGCGAATACTTCTGGTTATAATACATTTAGTATAACAAGTCTTTATGTAAACCCAGGAATTAATAATGTATATGTTACATTAACGCCAATAAGTAATTCAACTAGCAATAGTACAAATCAAACTTACGGAACTTTATATGTTGTAACAAATCCTTCTGGATCTAATATTTATGTAGATAATGTGTATAAAGGAATAAGTCCATTGACTATACCTAATGTTGCTACCGGATCTAGAGCAGTTTATGCAACAAAAATTGGTTATGTACCTTCAGGAACATATTATACATATGTTTATGCAAATCAAGTAACAAATGTTAATCTTACTTTAATAATTAATCAAACAAATTCTACAACTGGCTCAGTATGGATGTGGACACCTGGATCTGGAAGCCAGATATATTCTAAAAAATATTTAGATGGTGTCTATAAAGGATATGGACATGTTTGGGTACAAAATGTTTTACCAGGAGTACATACAGCTACAGCATCTTATCCGGGATACTTTAATTATACTACAACAATAAATGTAGTTGCTGGACAAATGACCAATGTATCTTTACCACTAACAAAAATTACATATAATTGTACAGACACAGATCAATCTTATTATCCAACAATAAATATCTATAAAAAAGGAACTGCCACATATTATACAGGATTCATAACGGATATCTGTAATGGAAATGTTTTAACAGAGTATTATTGTCCAAATGCCACGACACAATTTAGGGGAATGAATGCAACTTGCGCTTATGGATGTAATAATGGTGCATGTGCTTTGAGTGGTACTGTTGAAGAGCCAAAGAGAATACCTGGAGAAGTTATTATCCAAGAAAGTCCAGAGAGATCGAATAATCTAGTTGCAATCTTGTCTTTTGGCGCTGCAATAGCATTGTTCTTCTTGATGATTACAAAGAAGAAAAAGAATAAAAAAACTAGAAGAACAGCAATCAAAAAATCTTCTAAAAAGAGGAGAATTTAATTTATTTTTTGATATATCTATTAGAATGTATAAATATTTAAAAACACAATTAAATAATTAAATACTATGTCGAATAACCCTTTTAAGAATTTTTTAGATATGCTCACTAAAATATTCCTTACTGGAAAGCATGTTAAGATTGGTTTGTATGGACCCCCGAATTCTGGAAAGAGCACTTTAGCTAATCGTATAAGTAAAGATTGGCTGGGTGAAGAAATGAGTACTGTTTCTAAGATACCTCATGAAACTCGCGAGATAATAACAAAAGAAAAAATTACTGTCGAGCAAAGCGGAAAAAAGTTGACATTTAACCTTGTTGATACTCCAGGAATAGCTACTAAGATAGATTATGAGGATTTCATGAAATTTCACATGTCATCAAAAGAAGCAAAAGAAAGAGCTAAAGAAGCAACTAAAGGGGTCATCGAATCAATTAAATGGCTAGATTCTATGGATTGCGTTGTAGTAGTTTTAGATTCAACAATAAATCCTTATTCTCAAGTCAATATAACTATAATAGGAAACTTAGCGGCTAGAAAGATTCCAGTAATGATTGCAGCCAATAAAGTAGACTTGAAAAAAGCTGATATCAAGAGAATAGAAGCAGCCTTTCCTCAATATAAAACTGTTGGCATAAGCGCCGAATATGGCCACAATATGGATGATTTTTATAGAATGTTATTTAAGGTGGTTAAGTAATGCTTACGTTGCAATTCATACCTAACTCTGAAATAGCCAATCTTGATCAAGAAACAAAGCTTAAAAAAATAATATCCTTGATAAAAACTGACAGAATTTTGGTTTTAGAAGGAGGGTTATCTTCCTATGAAGAAATGCAACTCATCGAAAATACGATGGAACAAATATCCAAGGATTTCAAAGGAATTGAGATTTGCACAGTATCCAGCTCAACTAAAAAAATGGAGTTCAGCAGTAAAATAAAAGAGTTAGTATTGAAGATTTTTGGTTATAAAAGCGGTTTAACAATTATAGGACCAGCATCTTTGGTTAAAGAAATCAAAAGAGACCCAACAAAGATAGAATTATTAACCTTCAACAACATCAAGAAATCAAGGAAAAAATAATATTATCAATCCCAAGGAGGCGTGTGAGAGAGCTAAAAGCAATGATTCCTCAATAAACTATGCCAAACCAATGTGTAAAATGCAATAAATTCTTCGATGATGGTAGCAACCAGCTTTTGAAAGGTTGTGATAACTGCGGAGGCAAATTCTTCTTCTATATAAAAAAAAATGAATTAGAAACAGCAAAAAAAATAACCCAGAATCTTTCTAATGATGACAAGCAACAGATTGTTCAAGATGTCTTTGGAATCATTGGAAATGACTATGACAACTCAATGCCCGTATTTCTTGATTTTGAATCCATTAGAGTAATAAGCCCTGGAAAATATGAATTGGACATAGTTAACTTGTTTAAAGGCAAGCCAGTAATTTACAGAATTGAAGACGGCAAGTATATAATTGATTTAAAATCAACTTTCAAAAATCCAAAGGAAGAATATGAAGTCGAATGAGCAGATCAGCCTTGTAAGGCTATTAAAAAAAATTAATGTATTATTTAAAAATGAGAACATCAAAGGATTAAGAAAACTTAGCGATACACTGATTCAAAATTCTTCAGTCATGCAAGATGATTATATGATTTCTTTAGCAATCGTAATATATACCTTGTCAAAGATACTTGAAAAACAGCAATTTGAATCAAGTTCTGGCTGGAATTCATTCTATAAATCCATCTTAAAGAATATAACTTTATTGTCTAAAAACATGGAAAAATCCGAATTTGACAAATACAAGCAAAACATGAAATCATTGATTTTAGAGATAAAAAGAATTGACATGAAGGCTTCCACTTACATAGAAGAATTAATGAAATCTAGCAAGATAAAGAAAGGAAGCAACCTTTATACATACGGTTTAAGCCTTGGAAGGGCAGCATCGCTTTTGGGAATCTCAAAATGGGAATTGATGGGATACTTGGGTAATGTTGAGCTAAAAGACAAAAAGTTTAAATCTATGAACATGGTATCTAGATATGATATGGCAAAGAAAGTGTTTAATTTAAAATGAAAACTATAATTACATCAATAATTGTATCTTTTGTTTTAGCATTAGTGCTATTAGGAGCATTTGTATTCACTGGACTAGGAATCTTCATATTCATACTGATTACATTAGGAATATTATTATTCGTTTTTTTCTTTAAGATAATAAAGATGGCATTTAAGATAGGAATAATTGCAGTAGTTATAGTATTGATATTATTGGTATTCAACACAAGTTTTTCACAGAATGCAAAGACTTCATGCAAATTAGACAAAGATTGTACTTACGGTGGAAAAGATATATTGTCTAGCAAAAATGCTGATTGCTTTGTAGGAAATTCATTATATGCAAGATTCTTTGTTAACGCAAAATCAGGCAACTGCAGCAGTTTATCTTATTCAGTATGCGAAGATAAAAAATGTATTATACCAGAAAAATCAAAATCCTACTGCATCACTGATTCTGACTGTGCATGTGGCGGAATAGATTCAATCACTAAAAATTGTTTCATTGGAAATAAAGATTATTATGATTCTTCTTACGTAAACAAATCGTCACAATGCCCAGATTTCTGCAATGGAATAGCCGGAAATCTAGAATTAAGATGTGATAATAACAAATGCATTCAAATTTCTAGAACATGAGAACAATAATCTTTGATACGAGCTCTTTGATAAGCCTAGCAACTAATAATTTGCTGTATACACTAGGACCATTAAAGAAGCAGTTCAATGGACATTTCTTCATTACAGAATCTGTGCATCAGGAGATAATTGATAACCCGATGAAATCCAAAAGATTCAAGCTAGAAGCATTCTTGATACAAGATTTGTTTGATACGAGTGTTTTAGAAGTTTATAATAACCTAGAAATAAAACAACAATCTACTGAATTACTCAATAAATTAAACAATACTTATTTTAACCACAAAAATCCGATTAGAATATTAGACTTAGCAGAAGTAGAATCATTGATGTTAGCTAAGAAACTTGGATCTGAAGCTTATGTTGTCGATGAAAGAACAATAAGGCTGATAGTAGAAAATCCTTTTGCTTTAGCAAATATACTGGCGGATAAAATCCATTCAAAAATAGACATAAACAATTCTAACTTGAAAAAAGTAAAGGAAGAATTCTCAGACATTAAGGTATTAAGATCAACTGAAGTAATGCTAGCAGCATATGGCATCGGCATTTTTGATTCAATAATAGGAAAAGACCGAAATAAGAAGATAGAATTCATAGATGGGTTATTGTGGGCATTGAAATTACATGGATGTTCTATATCCGAGAGAGAAATTCAAGAACTACTGAATTATAAAAACCTATAGGCTAGATGTTTTTATGTATCTTATTCCTATTTCTTCTAGAATAGAAGATATTCTCTGCTTTTCTTGCGCCAATCCCTTCCAGTCCAATATTACCAAAGATACTTGGCCTTGGGTTTTAGTTATCGCTTGCTCTATTATTTCCTTATCAAGAGACTGGAGCATGTATTTCGGGCAGATATGGGAAAGAGCAATTTTATTTCTCAAAACTACCTTGTTGAATTCCGGACAAGTATGCAAACCGCCAATCCCTAGAGCGACTTCTATATTTTCCTCTTGCTTAGAATCTTTTAATGCATTCAACAATGACTTTGATATTATTGAACCCGCTTTTTTATCAGCCCATTGATGCTCTGTTGAGCCTATCTCGATGAAGAATGTTGGCTTGTCAAGATATGGGCCATGATGGGTTGCTTCATAAACTATTTCATAACCAGAATCCTTTCCATATTCGTTAAGATTTAGAAAAGCTTTTCTTATCAATAATGATGGGGACATGACCAGTTTTCTTTTTGAACCACCAA
This sequence comes from Candidatus Woesearchaeota archaeon, assembly GCA_964356985.1. Lineage (GTDB taxonomy): Archaea > Nanobdellota > Nanobdellia > SCGC-AAA011-G17 > JAGVZF01 > CAYHJT01. The sequence goes on along the minus strand of CAYHJT010000025.1, from coordinate 2,448 downwards.
CTTGATTATCATTTGCCCAGTTGCCTATGCTATGCACACTCAATGTCGGAATTTCCGCTTTGCTTTTATGCATGCTTATAAAAACAAAAATATCGGCATCTATTTTATGATCAATATGCTCGTAAAAAACAGATTCTTTATCTGTCGTATAAATTTTAATGTTGTTCAAAGAATAAACTTTGTGATTGTCAAATAATTCTTTAGTCTCTTGAAATTCCTTGATTAATTCTTCCTTTATGTTTATACTTGCGAGATCTTGAGTTGAAGATATAATAGCAATTTTCATGAAAATAAGAAAAAAAGTTTGTTTAAATTCTTATCTATTTGATAATACTCTTGTGAAGAAGTCTATTGTGTCAAGCCTATATAGCAAATAAACTATAGACAATGTTAATACTCCTAGCAACATAACTAATATTAAATTCATCAAGAAACTAGTTTTTAACCATCGAGTATTAGCCTTAGATGCCATAAGGTTCTTCATTTGAAGCTCTTCACTAAAAGAAATCTTATATTCTTTTCCGTCTTCGTCTTTGTACATCATTGTTTTAGTTACCATAAATATCTCCTTTTGCAACATGCTGTAATATTCAATATATAAACATTATTATACTTGAGTAACTAATCAATATTAGAAAGTTTTTTAAAATACTAACGAATTTTTATATTATGAACATAAGTGATTTTTTAGTTTATTGTATTTCTTTCAGCGGTTTACTTTTTGGAATCTTATTATATAAAAAAACCAGAAATGAAGTAATCCCGGGATATAGATACCTAAGGTCTTTAATGATAATCATCTATGCGATCATCATGGCAATGTTCATAAACAATTTTAACTATGGATATTTAGACCTGCTCTTTGTCTTTTTAGGAGTTTTAATAACTATAATAATAAAATTAGATTATTTCGTTTTAGGATTATCAAATGTTGTAAGTTATTATCTTGGAGTAGGATATTTTTACATTATTTCTGCATTGATATTCTTGATAGGCTTGCCATATGGATCATTAAAATCAATCAAAGTCAAAAAAACCAAAAACATTGTGCTAATCAATTTATTATTTTTTATAGCACCCTTGGCCTTATTTTTTATTAAGATGGACATTATAAATATTGTAATGAGCTTTTCCATAGGCGCAATTTCTGTGATGATTATAAAGGATTGATATAGAAACTTTTATATTACATATTAAACTTTTATAATTAGGTGATTACTTGAACAAAAAAATAAGCTTTTTGATTATATTTACTGTAATGTTGGCTCTTTTCGGATTTTTGCTAGAATCAGCCAACAAAGCAAGCATTATCACTGGATTAGTCACTAGCGACATAAATTTCGATAATTTACAAAGCTTTTCAACTTCTTCAAATGTTGGAGATTATATTAGTGTTTTTTACAATAAGGCTAATTACAATTTTGGCATAATTAAGATAGATACTAATTCAATCACCTTATCTTTCAAAGGATCATATATTGATGTTAACCTCAGAGACCCTAAGAATATAGATTTGGATCAAGATTCTGTTGCTGATATTTCTATATTTGTCGATAATATACTAAATAACCAAGTTACCTTGACTGTCTCTAGAATAATATGCATACCTGAATGGTATTGTAGCTCTTATGACTATTGCTTAAATGGAAACCAAAATAGGACATGTAATGATTTAAAGAAATGTTTAAATCCTTCTTATTTACCTCCAATGACTAGATCTTGTATAGAGACATGCTCTGATGGAGTAAAAAATAAAGATGAAACTGGAATTGATTGCGGAGGTTCATGCAGTGCTTGCAAAATGAATAGTAACTATACATATATATGGGCAGCTGTGCCAATAGTACTAGCGATGATATCTATTTTCATCGCATTGTTTGTTATCAAGCTAAAAAGAAGAACTACCAAACAAAAACCAGAAACAGCTCAAGATAATAATGTAGATTCTAAAGATATCTATGAAAATATTAAATTTAACAATCCAGCAATATTGCAAACATCCAGAGCAAATCATGAATCCAAGCCTGGACAGAATCTTGAACCTGTAAATGCTCATAATAACCTAGAAAAGAAACAGGAAGACTTCTATTCTTCTATATATGATAAATCCGAGATTAATAATCAATCCAAAGATCATCAAGAAACTAACGTTCTTGTAGAAACTAAAACCAGTGCTGAAATTAATTCTGATAATGCATTGCAAAACCTAAGAAAGTACATTCAAGAATGCCTAGACAAGAATTATAGCTTAACTCAGATCAAAGATCAGTTGTTAAAGGTTGGCTGGAAAGAAGACATAATAGACCAAAACATAGTCTATGTCAAACTCAGGAAAAACAGAAATTAAAAAAGTTTATTAACGCTCTTTTTATTGATTTATCTCATGCTATACATGATTGGAATCGGCTTAAATGACGAAAAAGACATATCCATTAAAGGTCTAGAATC
>CAYHJT010000024.1:8845-10604 GCA_964356985.1 Candidatus Woesearchaeota archaeon | reverse complement strand
TTATCATATAGAGACACTAAGATGGAAATTTTAAAAATAGCGGAAAAAATAGAAGTTTCTGGCAACATTGTTTACCAAGAGGCTTCTAGAGCCTATAACACTATTAAGATTCCTAGACTGATAATAGACCAATTCCCAGATTTAAGGAATAGAGAGCTAATGCCTTCGTTTAAAATGAAGCTATACAAGAGCTATGCTGACTTGAAGCGATTAATCTGGGAGATGGAATACAGCAAAGAGCAGATACCTATTATGCTCGTATTTTACTCTAAAAATGGCACGTAACTATGCAATGAGGGTTTATATGAACGAAGAGGAAGAGATTCAAGCAAAGAAAAATGCAGCTGAAGAAGGCTATACTTCACTTAGTAAGTTCATGAAAGACTTAGCTTTGCAGAAGAATGTCTTGTTTAAGGAAAAGTTCTTTGAAATGTACAAGAAGGTAATGGAAAAAGATGAATGAACCTCTAGATAAAGATTGGCTGGATGAAATCGACTTAGAGGTTAAATTTCCTGAATGGTTGAAGAAGGTTAAAAAGAAAATAGAGAATAAAGAGGTTTTGTAGAATCTGTTACATGTTCGACAAGAAAGAATTCTTGTCTATCTTCTTAACGAGCCTAAAAGTTTAAATAGTGAATTCTTTTATGAAATTCTCTGGATTAACATGCCAGAAAACAAAGAAATAATAATTTATTGTGATGCTAACGTCTATTTAGATCACTTTGGAAGTAGAAGAGATAAATTTAGAGATCTCGGAGACTTTGCATTTAGAATTTTTAGAAGAACATTAGATTGTGAATTCAAAATAGTGATCTCTGATTGGCTTTTATATGAACTTAAACACTATATTCCAAAAGAAAAACTACAAGAATTCTTAGAAGAATTTAAAGCTAAGAATAAAATAGTAAAAATATCTAAAACTGAGGAAGATGAAATTAATGCCAAAAAGTATTCTACACATTTTCATGATATTTTACATGAAATATTAGCTAAAAAAGCTGGAGCAACAATTTTTATTACTAGAAATATAAAAGATTGCATTAATATAGATGGATTAGAGATTAAACTCCCCGAAAACATTTGAGGATTCATGTTTAAATTCTTCATAAAGCTTAGACATTTCTTCTTGTGAAAGTCTTTTCGGATTCTTTAAAATTCCTTTATATTTTAAGAGTTGATTCTCTTTATCTTGAATTACTGGCTTTTGGATTTTGCTATCTAATTCTGACAAGTATTCCCAAGATATCACTAGAAGAGTCTCAATTCTTTTATCAAAATACTTATTTAGATTATTTCTTTCATATCCAAAGTTTCCCTTAGATAAACTATCCAAGAAATTATATGAACCAATTAATTCCCATATGGATGCAAAACTATCAGCTAATAATATCCTTAGATTTTCTATATCTTGTTTTTCTTTACAATAAAGAGTTAATTGATTAAAGATTCCATAAAAAGCAGTAACTATATTGATAATCTCTAAATTGTCTTCTTCTTTTTTTATGTCTTGCAAAGTTGAAAAAAGTAGTTCTGATATTTTATGTAAATGTTGTTTATCAAAATCCCAATTTGTAAAACCCTCTTGTAACTTAGATTTTGTCAAATAAAGCAAGTTATGATTAGAAATATAATGTTGCTCCTCTAATTCACTAACATTACTATATTTTGAATAGTTATCTAATAGATTATTAATCTCAGTGTCTAATCCAGTAATTTCTACTGTTTCATACATATATTCCATTTCATTATTATATTGAA
>CAYHJT010000024.1:0-8835 GCA_964356985.1 Candidatus Woesearchaeota archaeon | reverse complement strand
TGTAATCTGACCGAAGAGATACCATCCTCTCGGTATTGTCAATTTAAATTTATCAGAAATCTCTACAACCATTTTTTGCATTATAGTTTTATTTGGATAATAATGATTTTTTTCAATCCATTTTTTTCTTAACTTCATGAACAACATCTTACATAGATTTTCATCTTCCTTTCTAATAATTGGAATTCCAAAATATGTATCTTTTCTAAGAGTTAAAGAATTAGTTTTAGCTTTGTAAGTAATCTTGTTTTCTATTTTTTCTTCGGAAACTAGATCCAGCGCGATCAATATGTCTACTGATTTCTTTACTGTATCCCAATTAGAGTCTATGATTTGAGCAATCTCATTAATAGTCATTGCTTTTGCATCTAGAAGTTGCTGAACGCGCTGAACTATTTGTTTTTTAGTTTTACGCATTACGTCTAAAGAACCAGTAAACTATATAAAGATTTCGATTTTGGAACTATTATGTCTTAAAATAGAAAACATTTTAATTATAAGACTCAATATGTCAAAATTCATAATGTTTATAAACAGAGCAATATTTCTCCGCATATGGCAAATATGCAACAATCATTAGAAAAGATAAAAAAAGATCATCCTAAAGTAAATTTAGATCCTATAAAAGATGTGGCAAACAAGATTACTACTAAATTTGATAGTAAAAAAGAGATTACTGTAACTTCAATAGCTAAAATATTGAAATATCCTAGAAGCAAGATAGCTAGAATTTTTGATACACTTGAAGAATATAAGTTTATAAAAAGAAGTGGATCTGGTACAGCAAGTCCTTATTTGGTTACAACAGACATTGAATCAGAGAAAAAATTTCATTATGGCACAGAAATATTTGATATAAAAGATGATAACTTCAATAAATTAGATAAGGAAATCCCCAGTAATAAAAAAATTAACCAAAAAGATTTCACTGAGATAAGAGAATATTCTAAATTAGAAAAGAAAGGAAAATTCTATAAACTCTATAATGAATCTGTTGAAAAGCTTTGGAAGTATAATAATTCTCTGGTAAAAATTGAGATGGGTAGCAAAGCTATAAGATATAAATTGTTTGATTCATCTTAATGAAACGAAAATGATAGGAGACAAAACTTTAATCTTAGCATTGGTAGGATTGGCGATTGGATTAATTTTACCTTCAGCGTTTGATGTATTTCCAAACATAGATTCCTCTCAACTAATAAGCAATCCATCAGGATACCTAACTGATTATGTTACTGGGTTCGTATTGGGAGTAATTATAGAACTGATCTCTGGATTAGTTGGAGCAATAATTCTTGGAGTTGTTGGATTAATCATGGATTCATTTGATTCAAATAATTATTATGCTTAAGGTTACTCATAAAAAGGCTTAAATATTTATCAATTTTAATAAAGATATGATTTCTAAAGAAGAGTCAAAAAAAGAAATACAAATACTAATAGAAAAATATCTAAGAATAAAAGATTCTGGAAAGATTAAAGATTTTAATGAAGAAAGAACAAAAAAAGAGTTTATAGAACCTCTATTTGAAGCTCTTGGTTGGGATTTAAGGAATAAGTATAATGATGATGAAGTAATTGTAGAAGAAAAAATCTCTAGAGGCAGGGTTGATTATTCATTTAGAATTAATGGAATTCCAAAATTCTTTTTAGAAGCTAAGTCATTAAAAGAAGACTTAGATAATATAAAATTTGTAGAACAAGCAATAAACTATTCATATTATAAAAATTGTACTTGGGCAATATTAACTGATTTTGAAGGACTTAAAGTATTCAATGCAGAATGGAAAAATGCCAATCCCCTACAAAGTCAATTTTTATCGTTTAATTATGAGACTTATATTGATAGATTTGATAAATTGTGGTGGCTTTCAAAGGAAAGTTTTGATAAAGGAATTTTAGACAAAGAAGCAGAGGAATTAGGTAAAAAGACTAAGAAAACGCCCATAGATAAACAGTTGCTTCAAGATTTGACAGTATTTAGAGAGCTGTTAACTAAAAATATATTAAAAAATAATCAATCTAGCAATCTTAGTGAAGATAATCTAGATGAAGCCGTGCAAAGAATAATTGATAGACTTATATTTGTTAGAGTTTGTGAAGATAAACAACTTGAACAACCAACATTACAACCATTAATAAGAGAACAACATACAAAGAAACTGTATAAAATACTAAAAGAAATTTTTAGAAAATTTGATGAAGATTATAATAGCAAACTTTTTTCTCCTCATTTATGCGAAGATTTAATTATTGATGATGAAATTATCGAAAAAGTTATTAAAGGATTGTTCATAGCATCTGATAATTTAATTAAATATGATTTTGGGGCTATAGATGCTGATGTTCTAGGTAATATTTATGAACAATATCTTGGGCATATACTCAAAAAAACTGATGAAAGAGCAGAGTTAGTAAAGGATATTAGTGATTTGAATAAAAAAATAGATAAGTTGTTTTATAGATTATATGGACTTAGCGAACAAGAAATAAATATAATAGAAGAAAGTATGAAATGAATAAAAAAGATAATTTACCAAAGATATTTAAAGATAAATTTTTAATTTTAGAAGGTGCTAATGGTGTTTCTGGGAGTCTAATAACAATAAAAACTGGTATAAAAACCAAAAAATTAGCAAAGGAATCTATAAAATCAAACCTTAAAGAATGGTTTAACAAATTTCCAGAACTTAAGGAAAAGTCTGTTAAAATTGATATGGCTGTGGTAATATACAGAGAACCATCATTTATTAGAAGACAAGATCTAGATAATATTGCTAAAGTCGTATTAGATGCTCTTAAGGAAGGATTATACTATGATGATTCTCAAATTGTTAGACTTTTATTGTACAAAAATGAAGCAATTTTAGAGGAAGGTTATTTAACTGATTCTTTAGTTATATCTTTTAGAAAACACAATGATTTACCTATGAATCTAATAGAGAGAGATATAATATAAAATAAAGAAAAAGAAGAGCTACCTATCTTCAGGTAGCATTATTGTAAAGTTTCCAGTCTCATTCAACTCTATGAAGACTTCTCTTTTCTCTCCATCTGGTAATTCTATCTTTCCACAGAAGAAGCTGTCATAATCCTGAAACTCTGAACTTTTCTTCCTTACTATATCCAAGCATTGATTCAGTAAATCAAGAATGTTTGGAATGTTTATCTTCTCTTCTTTGATGTAGCCCTGATTTAGAAGATTGCTAGTAATATAGTTGAACAATCCTCTTTTCCAATCTGGGTTTATCTTTGTAATGTCTACTAGTATTCCATCCTCTTCAGCGTCTTTGCTAGTATAGATGTAAAGATAATCTCCTTCTTGTTTGACATCATTCATTTTAACATCACCTCTTTTTTATTCTTGATAATTGAGCTTTCTACTGCTCTAAATCCGATAATTTTTGTTTCTAACATTGTTAGCACCTCCATGCTAATTTTTTTCTAGAGGTCGACTAGAGCGGAGAAGGCATGAAATTTTAGGCAGCAGCCGACCTTTTCAAAGAAAAGGGAACACGAAGAAATCTATGATTTCTAGTGCCAAGAAATACGAAGTATTTCGCAGGAATTCAATGACTCTTTGGAGCGTGCCTCGATAGAAAAAAATGCTGGAGTGTGATTAATATTAGAAAAATTGAGGATTAGAAAGAGATAAGATGATTTAGAAAAAAGAGGTGCAAAAGATATTTAAATTGTTGATATAATCTAAATATATGAAACATAGAACTTTTAATACTCTATTTATGCTTTCTTCTGTAGATGGAAAAATTTCAACAGGAGACGTTGATGAAAGAGATTTTGACAAAGATTTTTCTAATATTAAAGGAATAAAAGAAGGATTAAAACAATATTACCAAATAGAAAAAAGAACAGATATTAATTCTTTTAATACTGGAAGAGTAATGGTAAAAATAGGAATGAATAATAAACAAAAAGAAATTAATAAACTTCCAGTTAATTTTATTGTTGTAGATAATAAACATCTTAATAAGGTTGGAGTAGAAAATATGATTAGAAAATCAAAGAAATTATTCTTGATAACTTCAAATAAAAATCATCCTTCTTTTAAATTCAAAGAAGTAGAAACAATTTATTATAATAAACAAATTGACTTTAATGACTTGTTTACTAAATTAAGAGAAAAACATAATATGAAGAGAATAACAATTCAATCTGGAGGGACTCTAAACTCAACCTTAGTAAGAAATGGGTTAATTGATCGCGTTTCTCTTGTTATTGCCCCAGCCTTAGTTGGTGGGAAAGATACATCTACATTATTAGATGGAGAATCTTTACGCACAGTTAAAGATTTAAAGAAAATTAAATCTCTTAAATTAATTAAATGTGAAAAATTAAATAATTCATATTTACATCTTATCTATTATGTAATAAATTAGGTTAATTATGATAAAAGAGTATACTCAAACAACATATGAAACATGTCTTGCAGTATCTTTACTACAAGCTGTTGGTAAAATTAATAAAAAATTAGAATTAGATTGTATTATCCATTCTTTAAAATTTAGCAAGGATGATTTTGTTGTTGGTCATATTGATTTTATACAAAATAATTTTAGTGTTAAGATAACAAGATTAGTAGATAACAAATTATTTTATAATTACCTAAAAGATATTAAAGCAACTGATTTAATAGAAACTAAGATAGTCAAGATAGATTTAGAACTAATTGATAATCTTTTAAAAAACAATAAACCTATTTTGTATTTAGATTCTTATTGCTTATTTAAAATTACACATTCTCCTCATTTTGTAACTGTTATTGATAAAATAGGTAATAGCTATAAAATATTTGATCCTTGGGATGGAAAATTTAAAGAAATTAGTAGCAAGATTGTACTTGAAGGAATCGAGTCTTTGAGAAATCATTTGAAATTTTGTCCACAAATTTTGTTAATAGCTGATAAGAAGAAATCCGACTAGAAGATAGACAAGAAACATTGTGTCTTGTCCAGAAAAACTCTATGAGTTTTTCATAAAAAAGTATATATACTTATTCTTAATTATTCTAAATATAATAGTAATTAAAGGAGGCAGAAGATGGCTAACGGACTAGAAAGAGAACAGGCACAAATTAAAGCAGTTGCAAGAGTAGTTTCAGAAGCACAAAGAGATACTCTTAATTTATTAGATTATCTTAATGGTAAAAATCCTCGTGGTGGAGTTCCGAATAGAGCTAGTATTTTAGCATTCTTAGAGGCAATTGAAGCAAATCTTGAAAGGGCTAAAAAAGAAGCTAATAAACTTTAATATTATGATATAAAGGAGGCAGAAATGGCATACACAATTCAAAACCCAGCTATCCGATCAACAAAACAAAAAATTGATGAAGCACTTGAAAGATATGATAAAGCAATGCTTGATTTAAATTATACCTCAAATCATCGTCCTTGGACTACACCAAGAGATAAAAAGTTTATACTTGAGGAATATATTAGAGATGCAAAGAAATTAAAGGATGAACTTATTGCAATTGTAACTGAAGCTATGACTAAAATGAAATAAAGGCTCATTTAGAGCCAATAACTTTCTTTAAGTAATTAACTGGTTTTATGTCTACTATTCTTGTCGTGTGTATTATCCACTTTCCATCTTCGCTTAGGCTTATGTTTGTTTCCAGTATTGGTCTGTTTATCTCTTCCAGTCTTTCTTTTCTTGGTAGTTCTTTTTGTTCCATTTTCTATTCCTCCTGCTTTATTCTCTATTACTTCCCCAGTCTCTTCAATAATAGGGGACGTATTATTACGGGGTGCTGCGAGTGCCAAAAAACCGAAATAAGAATTAATCAAATCAGGAATCTCTGTTCTTACATAGACTCTTCCATATTTTCCATATTTGTAACGGTAATATTTATTTGTCAGAACAAAAAACCATTCATCGTAATCTGAATTAAGCATATTTATTTTATTTAATAAAAGGTCTTTTCTCTTATCTACTGTAACCCCAGTTTCAACCTCAACAGCGATTTTCTTTCCATTTGCTATAAATACAATATCGGGCTTTACAGTTTCATAGGTCTGAACCTCTTGAGTGAAATTCTTAATGTAATTTTCTATGGATTTAACCAAGAAGAAATGAGGAGATGTTTCATTATGTCTAGGCTTAAGCAGATAATCTATTTGACCTCCGCCATCCAACCCCACATGGCTCGAAATTGAATATCCTTTTTTAATCAGGAATTCAATTTCTTCCCTAGTTAATTTGGATTTCTCAAAAAATCCTTCCTGCTCATCAACATTAATCTGAACTATTTTCTGCTCCTGAACATTTCTTGGTTTCTTGATGTAATCATTGGGGTTTGTTGTTACAATCTTATATTCTTCATCTGAAGCAATTACCTTTAATTCACTATGTTCATTCTCTAGAATTAATATTCCTTCTCCGATATTTGCCGTAAGTAATTTATCTCTCTCAATCCTGCTTAATTTAAACACTCTAGATATATCATCTATTACAGCAGCCTTTTGTCTCATTAGAATTGTATAAGAAGAATTAGCAAGTAATGCATTACCAGCTTCGCTCTTCAACAAATCAGCTACATCCTGAGTTATTAACAATAATCCTAGATTAAATTTTCTTGAAGTTTTTACAATCTCAAAAATATAGCTAGCTTCTTCTACTTTATTCAATAAACTCCATGCCTCATCAATTACTAGAATTTTCTTATCTCTGGTTTCTTTCATTTTCATATAAACATAGTCTAGAACTAGAAACATTATAGTTGGTTTAACTTGCTTCGGCATCTCTCCAATATTAAAGCATACAAACTGGTTATTGAAATCAATTTTAGTATATTTATTCAAGAAGCTAAAAACTCCAGTTGTGTACATTGATAATCTATTAATTAAACTTGAATAAGTTGGCTTTTCTATAATGGTGGCTTTCTTAGACATAGATATTAATTCGTTCAGCAAGTCTTCAAGAATAGGTGGTTGATTATTCCAAGTCTTGTCATCATTTGTAATGCCTTTTTTCTCGTAGCATGATGTTAATGCTCTATCAATAGTCGCTTTCTGTATCTCTGAAACTTCTCCGAGCATTACAGGCATTAAATCCATTAAAGATAGTCTTTTCTCTGCATAATCATGCCCCATTAAATCTAAAGGATTAATAGTTATGTTAGAATCCTTAGAGATGTCAATTACTTCACCATTGAATTTCTTTACTAGCTTAATGTATTCTGACTGAGGATCAATTATCATAACTTTTACATCATTAAGCAAGTGTCTCGAAAGTAATAGCTTAGTGAAGAAGCTCTTCCCTGATCCAGATGTGGCAAGAATCGCTCCATTCGCATTAGTCAACTTATAGACATCTTTTATTATCGGGATATCATTCTTGTTCAATCCAAAAAACACTCCATTTTCATCTATATTCAGGAAAGTACTCGTGAATGGAAAAAGGCTGATAGTGCTTCTGTTGTAACATTCCTTGACTGTTTTAATCCATCAATTGCTAAAGGGCTTGTTGATTTTAATCCTTGCAACATTTGAAAATTTGGTATTCTAGGTATAATCATTAATGAATTCAAATCAGATTCTATTTTCTTTGTAAGTAAATTTAATTCTTCTTTAGTCTCAGCTTTGCAATTAATATACATACTGACATTGTATAATTTCTGAGTTCCTTTCTGTAATTCTTCTAGAATTCTTTTTGTATCATTATGTTTAATTTCTAGGCTTGGGTTAATCTGATTTCTTATCTTTAAAGAATACAAATCAGCTCTCTGTTTCTGTAATTCCTTGTCTAGCATTATCATAGTCATTTCTATAGGAATAGGTTCGATATGCAAAGAAAGATTGAAGTCTCCTTTGGTTGTTATTATCTTGTCTAGAAAACCAGATTCTACCATTCTTGGATATCCGTAAACTGAGATAATTCTGTTAAATTGATTGTTTATCTTGATAGAATCAGGATAATTCTCAATGGATTTTGGAGATATCAGGTAATGTAAATAATCCTCTTTCATTACTTCTTTGTCAGCCTTGTTTATTATATCTTTGCTGAATAAATCAATGAATAAATCTTTTAATTCTTCAGTCTCTAATTGTCTTGATTTTATTCCAATTGATTCTAGCTTTTCCTTGCAAATATCTAGTTGTATCTTTAGATTTGATGTTTCTCTTAGTATAACATAGAAATTCCTGTTCATTACCTTATTATCTTTTATTGTTTTTGTAAGAAATTCTTTGTAGTCATTGAAGTCATTGTTAAATTTATCAGATTTTAATTTGTTAAGATAATTATCAATATTCAATGGAGATGTAGTCATCAATATTTGCACTGGGAAGTCAAGAGCATTGAGGAATTTCTGGAATCCTCTTGTAATATACATTTTTTCCTTATCTGTCTTAATTGAGAAGTTTATTGGAGTTATTTCAAGAATAGCAATATTATTTTTTGATTCTATGTAATTGTCTTTTATGTCTTTTATTCCAAGAAATTTCTTCATTTTCAAGGACATTGTTGTCGCATTTCTGAATTTTATCCACAAGTAAAAGTTCTTTAGCTTATGATATAAATCAAAGAACATGAATAATGCAGCTAAAACTCCTAGAATTAATACTAGAGTTAATTTTAATGTTAAATCAAACTTTGATCTAGCTAAAATTATTAGAATTAATACCAAAAATGGGAGAGCCCAAGCTATCTGGGAAAATGTAAGTCCGAAGATAATCTTTTCTTTATACTTGAGTTCTTGGGGTATTTCGTACATTTTTGGTGCCTCCTTGTTATGTTACTTAATATAAGTAGTGACAAAATAGAAAGATTTATAAATAAGTAAATATTTTAATTTAGCATAGATATTCAACAAAT
>CAYHJT010000023.1:0-10696 GCA_964356985.1 Candidatus Woesearchaeota archaeon | reverse complement strand
TAGCAGGGCTATTCTTCTTGCCACCATTATATATTAGGTGAGACGCTTTTTCTACTCTCATCGATTTAGAAGATAATCTTCCTAGAACAAAACAGATGGCATCCCCGATGTTAGACTTTCCGGAGCCATTTGGTCCTAGAAAAACCGAAAAATCTTTCTCTAGAGGTATATCTATAGACTTTGCGAATGATTTAAAACCATGTACATGTAGTTTCTTTATTGTAGTCATGTATTGACCTCTTTTCAGAATACAACTTGAATTATATTCAGCTTTTTAAATATTGCGGTGATATTTTAGAATTATTCCGGATTTGCTTTCTTTACAAGCATTGCTAATGACTTATCAAGAGCAAAAAAAAGATTAGGATCCTTTGCTATTACCGAAATTGGCTGATCATTTATTGTTAGTATGCTCTCTATTTCCTTAACAGAATCATTATTCTTAAGAGTTATATTTAAATTTTTAAAATCAGTTATATTAGTATAGATGTTCTTTGCATAATTTCCCACGATCTTTTTCACTATCACCATTGTTGACGGCTCCAATTCAAACCCATCAAGAGTGATGTTTCCACCCAATTCTATCATTAATTATAATAAAATCAAATCTTTAATTTAAATGTTTCTATAAAAAATTAAAAAAAAGTTCGTTTAATAAGAAACATTTAAAAATATGATTAATAATCAAGTTTTTATGGAAATAAAAGAAGCACAGAAAAAAGTAAAAGAACTTCTTGGTGCAATAGAACATCCAAGGATAGGAAGTTTTATCGCGCTTACTGAAGAAATCGGAGAAGTCGCTGATCAGATAATGAAACTTGAGATATATGAGCAAACTAAAGACATTACTGAACTTAAAAAAGAGGTAGCAGATGTTTTATTCATGCTGATGGAATTAAGCAATGTTTATGATATTGATTTAGAAAATGAATTCCTGAAAAAATGTTCCGATATAGAACCTCGGGCAGAGAAATGGAAACTGCAGCTTAAAGATATCATGGACAGAAAAAGAGATAAGCATAATTAAAATTTATACAATTTCTTTTCAAAGTCAACTATCTTATTATTTTTTATTTTTAATCCTTCTTTCTCAAGAAGTTTTTTCTTGTGCATTGAACCAGAAGCGAATCCTCCAAGATCACCATTGCTCTTTATAATTCTATGGCAAGGAACTCGAGGAGCAAAAGGATTTTTGTTAAGAGCATTTCCAACGGCACGATAAGATTTTTTGCTTATCTTCTTTGCTACTTCTTTGTATGTTGAAACCTTTCCTTTTGGGATTTTAGTTATTAACTTATAGATTCTTGACTCAAAATTCGTTATTTTTTTAACCATGTATTTTAAGGTTATGTACTAATATATAATATTTTATTTTTCCGTCATTTAACAAAAGATTTATAAATTCCTTTTATAGCACATTAACATTGACGAGTTTCAATCAATATCATCAAAAAAGAAGGTGGGACGTAATGAAAAAAATCTTTTTAGTAACTTTGGTTCTTTTGGTGTTAGGTTTTTCTTTTGTTAGAGCTGCAGCTGATTTGTCAGTTACAATAACTCCAATAAAAAATACAGTAACACCAGTACAAAATGCAACTTATTCTATGAATATTGCAAATAATGCTAATAAAGATTATACCTTAGAATTCAGATATTTAGATGTTGATTGGGCAGTTGTTCCAGATAATTTATTCATTGGAGCATATACTCAGAAGAATCTTCAATTGAGCTTAGTGCCACAGCCACCTTATACAGATCAAAAGCCTCAATTGATAAGATTAATTGTAGCTAGCTTAGACCAGACATTCAGAAATGAATACTTATTGGAAATCAATGTATTAAAATATACAGATATCATAGATCAAAGCGACTCTAACTTAATAGTTCCAGACCCTGTAGATCCTAGAAAACCTACTGTGATTAGCGTTAAAATTACCAACACAAAAGACACCAGCATAAATAATGTTAACATAAAATTAGTATCTCCTTTGGTTAATCAAAATAAGGTAATTACAATATCACCCCAAGATTCTCAGACATATGACTTTGATGTTACCTTGCCTAAGAATACACAATATGGAATCTATCCTATAAGTGCAATAGTAATGCTTGGCGATAGGATATTGGCAAATTACACCACAGACATGAAGATTGGAAATTATGCAAATATTGGAGAGGAAAAATCACTCAAGTCAGGATTCTTGTATGACATCATAGAGATTAGCAAGACAAATAACGGAAACAGCGTAAGCAATGAAATAATCACAAGAAAATTCTCTCTGATGCAGAAATTATTTACTACATCAATACCTGCGCCAGATTCGATTGATGCTAAAGGCTCTGATTATACTTATATATGGAGATTAGCATTAAAGCCTGGAGAGACAAAAAATGTAACAATTAAGACTGATTATAGATTGTTTACATTCTTTTTAGTAGCATTCATAACTATAATAATAATAGTTTATATTGTTACAAAGAGAGACTTGATATTAAACAAAAAACTTGTAAGCATCAAGAAAGAAGCCGATGGAACTTCAACAATAAAAATGTCTATTACTGTTAAGAATAAGGGCTTCTCGAAATTAATGAACATTAAGGTAATGGACAGAATCCCAAAAATAGTTGAATTGCCACACGAATTTGGAACAGCACATCCAAAAGTAGTTGACAGCTCTAATGGGGCTCAGTTATTGTGGGAAATAGTAACTTTATCCCCCGGAGAAGAAAGAATATTTTCCTACAAGGCCAGAAGCAAGATACAAATAATCGGAAAATCAACAATACCAAGCGCTGTAGCTAAATACAACAAGGGAAATAGAAGCTTGACAGTTAATAGCAATCCAGAACAGCTATTTTCTTAATTCTTTATTTTTTCTTTATTTTTTCAATAAAATAGCAATTTGTCAACTTTTATAAAGGGGTAATTTACAGAATTAATATAAAAAATTCTTAATAGATTTTTTAATATAAACATGGTTAAAATAAAGATCAAAGGACATGAATTTGAAGCTATTGCTGTTAAAGATTCATTTAACAGAAGAGCGGTACAATTCCAGAATAACATTATAACAAGCCTTAGAAGGATAGGCCTTACTATCGACGATATAGATATTAAGCTTGAATCAAACGTGATAAAGAAAGCACCAGCCTCTGTATCTTGGTATATGAATAATCATCATTTGCATTATAGCTATAATTCTAGAACTAAATATCTCGAAAACCTTTATGTCGTCTTTAAAGTCATAGACATTATAATAACTGAATTGATTGAAGAGAGAATGACAATTCAAGAGTTTATGAATGAATTCTCTGAAGATCATGATGTTGCGAAAAAGCGCAAAGAAGCAAGAGAAGTTCTTGGACTTGAGCATCATATCGATGATTTGAATGTAATTGACAAAGCGTATAAAGATTTAGCTAAAAAACATCATCCCGATACTGAAAATGGAGATACGGCCAAGTTCAAAGAAATTAATCATGCTCATAAAATTCTCAAAAGAGAGCTAGCATAAAAATATTAAACATAAATATAATTATTATAAATAAAAATTAATAAAAGAAATGATTGTGAAATAATTAATTACCAGTCTTCTTCTTCGGAATCATCGTCATCATCGTCATCATCATTATCATCATCACTGTCATCGCTGTCATCGCTGTCATCGCCCATTAATTTTAAAATTTCCTCATTTGTCATGTTATATTCCTCCATTTTTTAAGCATTTGCGGTTTAGCATCAACTTAGCATATTTAAATCTATTGTTTCTATGGATTGATGTTTTTTTAACATGAAAAATAGCAATACTTTTAAATATCACCAGTTCCAAAAAATTACTATCCCACCTTAGCTCAACGGTAGAGCATTCGGCTGTAGATAAATTCACTGCTTGACTACGAATATTTCAATGGATGAAAAGCAGTCAGCTGAACCCGAAAGGTTGCCGGTTCAAATCCGGCAGGTGGGATATTATATTCATAGTATAAAACTCTCAGCCTTAAATGGCATGTGGGATACATAAGTTTTTTAATCCCTTCTTTTTCATCTTTATTTATGATAAACAAATCATTGTTGAAACGAACTTTATATGCAGTATCTTTTACCTTAGGATTATCTTTAGTAGTTTATGGAGCGAATATTAATAATCATAAAAGCTTTAGAGTTAAAGAATATGAATCTTTAGAACATAAAATCAAGGATTATGACTCTTCTTATCAAGATTTAAGAACAAAAGATTTATCTGAATATATGGAATTTGTAGCTAGAGATTCTTCTTTATTAGGATTATTATTAAAAAAAGAAGAATTAAAAAAAGATCCATCTTTTTTAGAAGAAATGACAAAAGGAAGCAATAACAAAGATTTATCAGAATTATGTTATATGTACGGGCTTTTATTAATTTGCTCCCCTTTTTTGTATAATTCTTACTCTAAAGAAAAAGCACTAAAAAATAAAGGTTAATTTTAAAACCAAAAATTTATAAATCAATTAAAACAGTTTTTTGTTTAATGCCCCGGTGGTGTAGTGGTCTATCATACAACCCTGTCACGGTTGTGACCCGGGTCCGAATCCCGGCTGGGGCGCCTTTTTTCAAAACGTTTTTATATCTTTCTAATACTTATTTATCATGTTAAAGCATTTGTATGAATCACAGCAACTTGAGCCTGAAATTATATTCAAAATCTTTGACAAAACAGATGAATTGATAAAAAAACCTTTTAATTCTTTGAACGGAAAAGTTCTAGCAACTTTATTCTATGAACCTAGCACAAGAACCAGGCTAAGCTTTGAATCTGCGATGCTAAGATTGGGTGGCAGCGTAATCAGCACAGAAAATGCAAAAGAATTCTCTTCAGCTATAAAAGGAGAATCTTTAGAAGATACCATAAGGATTGTTTCCGGCTACGCAGATTGCATAGTAATTAGGCATTATGAAGATGGCGCTGCGAAGAAAGCATCTTTTATTAGTGATATACCAATAATCAATGCTGGTGATGGCTCTGGTCAACATCCGACGCAAGCACTTCTTGATATATATACAATCTATAAAGAGATTGGAAGATTGAGAAATTTCAAGATTGCAATGGTCGGTGATCTAGCACATGGAAGAACAGTAAGATCTTTATCATACTTAATAGGTAAGCTAGGCCCTGGAAGAAATATAGAAATCATATTCATATCGCCAGATAATTTGAAGATGAAAGATGACCTGAAAGAATATCTTGAAAGACATGAGATATTATTCAGAGAAGAAACTGACATGAACAATGTACTTAGCGAATGCGACATAGTTTATATGACTAGAATTCAGAAAGAAAGAATGAGCACTAAAGATTATTTGAAATCAAAAGGAAAATATGTTATAGATATGAAAAATATTCATTTGATCAAAAATGAAGCTAGAATCATGCATCCATTGCCGCATGTAGAAGAAATTGACTTGCCAATAGCAATAGAACAAGGCGATCCTAGAATTGCATATTTTCGCCAGGCAAGAAACGGGTTGTTTATTAGAATGGCTTTGCTCGACTATTTAATCAACAAAAAATGAATCGAAACATTTATAAGTAGTTCTTAGACTTTAAAAATTAAAATGTTTTACGAAATAGAACTTAAAACCCACGTCAGAGTTCCACCAACATCCTTTAAAGATGATGTAAAGGAATCTGTTCTAAAATCATTGAATGAAAGATTCGAAGGATATATCAGTCAGGATACTGGCGCGATTGTAGCTGTTTCAGAAGTAATTGACATAGGCGAAGGAATCATAATCCCCGGAGATGGCGCGGCATTTTACAATACTACATTCAAAGCATTCACATTCAAACCAGAAATGCATGAAATGGTAATTGGAAAAATAACAGACATTACTGATTTCGGAGCATTCATCGAGATAGGACCTTTAGATGGAATGATTCACGTTTCGCAGACAATGGATGATTATGTTTCATTCTCAAAGTCAGGAGTACTAACGGGAAAAGAATCCAAAAGATCATTAAAGGCCGGTGATATTTGCAGGGCTAGAATAATAGCGATATCATTCAAAGAATCAAACAATCCAAAAATAGGATTGACAATGAGACAGCCTTCATTAGGGAGCCTGAATTGGATTGAAGAGCAATTAAAGAAATCAACAAATAAACCTGAAAAAGAAGTTAAGAAGGAAGAGAAGAAGAAAAAATGAGAAAAGTTTGTAAGAAATGCAGATTATTTGTAACAGGAAATGAATGCCCTATATGCAAAGGCAATGACTTTTCTGAGAGTTGGAAGGGCCGCGTTTATATTTTGGATCCTAATAATTCTGAAATAGCAAAGAAGATGGAAATAAAAGCAAAAGGAGAATATGCTATTAAAATAAAATGAAAACAATTCACGAAAAAGACTACAAAATGCTTCACAGAAAAGATTACATGATAGAGATAGAACACGCAAAATCCAGCACTCCCAAGAATGAAACCTTGAAAAAATCAATCTCAGACTTTTTGAAAGTAACTGAAGATAACGTAGCAATAAAACATATCTATACTGAATACGGAACCACTAAATCAGTTGTCGAAGCTCATGTTTATTCTAAACCAGAAGAGCTTCAATCCATAGAATTTAAGAAAAAGAAGCCAAGAAAGAAAAAAGAGAAAAAATCTGGCGGAGCTAAAAAGAAATAAAAATGGCAGCTGAAAAATCAAAACCAAAAAAAGGCAGTAGCGCTTGGAAGAAATATTCTGAGAAAGGCAATATTGTAGAAAGAAAACTTACCTGCCCTAAATGCGGAAACTCATACTTTTTGGCTATGCACAAAGACCGAAAGACTTGCGGCAAATGTGGTTACACTGAATTCAGCTCTAAATAAAATAGATACTTTTAAAAATATTCTTAGCTTTTTAGTTAATTATGACTGAGAAGATAGCAATACTTTCTGGTAAAGGTGGCGTCGGTAAAACATTTACAGCGCTAAATCTTGCTGCAGCCATTAATTCTTATAATCGAGATGTAATCCTAGTCGATGCAAATATAACCACCCCAAATATAGGGATTCATTTAGGATCTCCGAAAGTCCCAATAACCTTGCATGATGTTCTTCGAGGCTATCATCATATAACTGAAGCTGTCTATAGCCATGCATCCGGAATTAAGGTAATTCCCGGATCATTATCAAATAAATCATTGCATGGATTGAAATTAAATAATCTAAGAAAATCCCTTTATGCCTTGGAAGGATTGACAGATTACATAATAATTGACGGCGCTCCAGGATTGACCAATGAGAATGCTTCTTTGCTAGAATCTGTCAGTAGCGTGCTAATTGTTACAAATCCTGAATTGCCAGCATTGAGCGATGCATTGAAGATGATAAAGATGGTCGAAGCTTATGGCAGAAAGATAAAAGGAATTGTAGTCACTAAAACTGGCAAAGATGATAATATCACTATAGACAACATAGAAAAACTCCTAGGCAAGAAAGTAATTGCTGAAATACCTGATGATAAAAAAGTCAAGGAAGCACTTGAAAAGAAAAATATCTTCTTTACATTACATCCGACGCATAAAGTTAGCCTTTCATATAAGAAATTAGCGGCATTATTATTGAATGAGCAGTACAAAGAAGAGAAAGTCAAAAATTTCTTTTCAAACATGTTTAAGGGCTCAAAATCAAAAAATTTATAAACATTCTAAAAACCATGATTATTATGAAAATCAACAGGGCTGATTTAGTTCATCACCAGTAACTTAGTTCTTAATAGCTCTGCGAATATCAAAAATATATCTGACAATCAAAGGCAATTCTTATTAAGATTAGAATCATTTGATAAATATAAATGCGATTATTTAGATAAACTTAAAAAGTGGAGGTCAAGGGGTAATAATTTAACAATGTAGTGGCTATGGTGCAGCCTGGTTAGCACGGGAGCCTGTGGTTTAAAACTAAATCAGAAAGCTCCAAACCCGAGTTCAAATCTCGGTAGCCACTCTACTCCAAATCAAAAATGAAATTAGACAATGCAAAAGGCACTCGAGATATACTACCGGAACAAAAAATTTTAAGAGATTATATAATCAACAATATAAAATCCAGCTTTGAAACTTTCGGATTTTTGCCAATAGAGACTCCTTCAATCGAGATGTACGATACTTTATCATTCAAATATGCCGGAGGTTCTGAGATATTGAAAGAGACTTTCCAATTAACTGACCAGGGTAAGAGAAAGCTCGGATTAAGGTATGACTTAACTGTTCCTTTTGCTAGGTTCATTGCAATGAACCCTGGATTGAAGATGCCTTTCAAAAGATATCAGATAGCAAATGTATGGCGCGATGGCCCAATAAAGCTAGGAAGATACCGAGAATTTATACAATGCGATGCAGATACAGCTGGCTCAACTTCTATGATAGCAGATTCTGAAATGCTGGCTCTAGCTGAAAATATATTTGACAAATTAGGATTTAAGTATGAAATCAGAGTAAACAATAGAAAATTATTGAATGGAATCTTAGAATATGTTTGAGTTAAGCCAAAAGATTTCAACGACGCAATTGTTTCTATTGATAAATTGGCGAAGATAGGCAAGCAAGAAGTAAAAAAAGAGCTGATGAAGAAAAAAATCAACGAAAAGAAGATTGACGAGCTATTTAAGTTATTATCAACAGATGGAACTAATGAAGATATATTGATTGAATTGAAAAAGAAATTGAAAAATGACAACTCAAATGAAGGCATCGAGGAGCTTGAAGAAGTTTTCAGCAATTGCAACTTGATGGATTTGAAAAACATAAAATTAAACGTTTCATTAGCTCGCGGATTAAGCTATTACAATTCAACAGTGTTTGAAGTATTCTTGATAAACTCTAAAGTAACCGGCAGCGTTGCCGGCGGTGGCAGATATGATAATATGATTGGAAACTTCCTAGGATCCAATACTATTGTCCCGGCTGTTGGAATTAGCTTTGGACTGGATGTTATCTTTGACGCAATCTATGATGAAAATAAATTGAAGAAAACAACAACTAAAGCTTATATTATACCAATTAAAACATTGAATGATCCATTGAGATTACTACAAGTTTTGAGAAGAAACAATATCAATACAGACATTGACTTTAGCGAGCGCGGAATATCCAAGAATCTAGACTATGCTGACAAGTATGGAATTCCTTATGTAATAATGATAGGCGAGAAAGAATTGTCGCAAGGTTTGTATAAATTGCGTAATATGATAACTGGACAAGAATTCATGCTTAACGAAAAGGAATTAGTAGAAAAACTAAAAAAAGATTAATATAAATTATAGTTGCTAAACAAAACAAGTAACATCCAAATAATAATTGCTATCAATGCTATTATTATAGAGATTATAGCTAAACCCTTTGATTCTTTCTTTTTCAATGAAACAGTTGCAAAAATTATAGCGATTAAACTTAATGCCCAACTTACTTGTTTTATTGTTACTAAAGCAAATGATAAAAGGCTGAACAAGAAAGCGAATATAGCCAATCCAGAAGGCTTGCTTCTTCTTGAAGGGAATCTTAATGGCTCTTTCGAGACACTTTTTCTACTTGTCTTCCCTGCTGAGGATGATTTACTTCTTTTCTTCTTTCTTGGCATGTTCTTCCTTCTTTACATGAATATGTTCTTTATCTTCATATCTTACACCGCCGACCCATTTGGCGAACATATTGTAAAAGACACAAGACAATACATTAAATATAATCGAGAATATCCATATTATCAATAAAGTACTTACGCTGCTCATTAAAGGATTTGTAGGCGCAATGCCCGCGCTTGCATAAGCAGTTGGATTTGAAGCTATTTTCTGATTTGAAAGCGTTACTAAGATATAATTCATTATTGACATTACCAAAGCAAATGCCAATCCTATTAACGCTGAAATTTTAAGAACACTTACAATATTTACTTTTTCTAATGTTTTCATTATTTTGTTAATATCTTATATTCTTTATAAATTTTTTCTTTTCCTAATTTTTTTAGGCCTAAAAATTCTCTTCTGGGATTGCTTTTCTATTTTTTCATGCTTCTTTTTAACTAGGAAATAATACAACAATGCTCCAAGCACTGGCACAAATATAATTATTATGAACCATTCTATCATAGATCTGTGGTGCTTGAATTTCTTGTGGATGCAATCAGCCAGCATCCAGAACCAGAATAATAATATGCTTATGATCAGCATAAATAATATCAAAACTAATGCAGTTAATTCCGGACGTTGAATCATTTTAAAACCTTGATTTCTATTTCACCAAAAGGAATTTCTTGATTTACATATATCCTCTCTTGATTCGCTAGATGCAACAAAGGTATGAATGTATAGACCATGTCTTGTCGCGTCTGGCTTGGAACTAAATCCGTGAAGGTTATGCTTTCTGTTTTTTTTGCCACAAATAATTCCTTTATCCTTGAATAAATCTCCTTGATTTTCTGTGTTATATCAATTTTTATTTCCGGAATTCTTATGTTATCCGGAACAGACATTAATGCTATTCTTCTCAATGTCCTACGCTTATCGACTTCAAGAGCTTTTTCCAAAGCATCCACTAAATCATTCAATGATACCTTTCTTTTTCTAGCCAAAGGAGTTCTTACTGTCAATCTAGGATTTTCTATAAGCTTTATGCGCTCATTCTTTGCCTCGAAATTATCCTGAAGATCTAATTCATCGTCATTATGATTAAAAAGAACAG
>CAYHJT010000022.1:0-11256 GCA_964356985.1 Candidatus Woesearchaeota archaeon | reverse complement strand
GCCTTTATATCTCGTCTTAATATATATAGAATGTCCCGGGCCTCAAGATTTGGACCAATGCCATTTCCAATTGGTTGAGAACCATCTGTTAAAATAACTTTTATTTTCATTCCAAGCCTTTTACCAAGCATTTCAAATTTTCTTTTAAGGTGATTGGCCTGCCTTGAATTATTTATCTTTGTAGATTTTCCTATAGGAATATCAATTAAAACATGATTAGACTTCACGGAAGCCTTCTTTGCCAATATTGAAGCTAATAGCATTCCTTCTGGATCTAAACTTAACGGGTGACGAAGTTTTATCAATTTATCGTCGGCTCCAGCCAAATTTTTACTGAAATGTGAACCCGTCCAGACTATGCAACCATTTGTCTTTTTTACAATAGATTCTATTTTTGATATGGGCAAGTCTACTTTCGCAAACACTTCAAAAGTATCTGCAGTTCCCGAAGGACTTGTGATAGACCTAGAACTAGTTTTAGGTATTGTTAATCCTGCTGCCGCTATTATCGGAACTATGATAATAGAAGTTCTATTGTTTGGAATTCCCCCGATGCAATGCTTATCCAAAATCATTTTCTTCTTAATTTCTAGTTTTTTACCATTGTTAACAATACTTTTTGTAAGATAATAGGTTTCTTTGTCAGAAAGCTTATTGATATAACATCCAGAAATAAAATAAGTAAGCTCTATTTCAGTTAATTTATTTAATGTAAGATCTTTTATAATCTGGTCTATTTCTTCAAAACTTAATTCTTTATTATTTAGCTTTTTCTTTATGTAGTCTACAGAAACCGGCTTTTCTTCTATCGAAATTTCAACATATTCACCATTCTTTATATTAAGTGCTTTATATGCTTCTTCAAATAATCCTATGTAACCATTTTCTAAATCTTTTGCATGAACAGAAATATCCAGAACAGCAATTATCTCATTTTTAGTACTTTTAATTTTTATCCTATCGAGTGCATGAAGATCATTTAGAAATGCTTCTTTTTCAGTTATTAACGCTATAAAAGAACCACCAGAACTAATACCTATATCCTTTACCCTCTTTTTCATAATAGCTCAAATTGATGTTATGTATATAAATTTTTTTAATTAAACTAACAAAAGATATTTAAACATAGTAATCAAATAAATTATTAATGGTTATTGAATCTTTAATGAACCCAAAAAGAGCGGAAAAGAGGCCTTGGGCTTTATTCTTTATAGGCTTTTTATATGCTTCAGCTGCAGCTTTCATAAGCTTGTGGGTTTATAAGCAATATTCTAGCTTAGTAATGGTTAGTTTAACTGTAGTAGCAGCTTTACCTTTGGTATATAGAGCATTTAAACATGAAGAAAGAGTAGATACTTTGATTGACAAAGAAACTAAGCTAATGATACATCATAGCAAGACTCTTAGTTTTTTACTTTTTATGTTTTTGGGATTTGTTGTCGCATTTAGCTTATGGTATTTAATATTGCCAAGCGAATCTACATCAATTTTATTTAAAAGCCAAACTGAAACCATATATTCAATAAATAACGCAGCATCAGGAAATTATTTTGTTCTTGACAATGCCCCGGAACATTTTTCAATCATTTTTCTAAATAACATCAAAGTTTTGATGTTTTGCATATTCTTCGCATTTTTTTATGGGGCAGGAACAATATTTATACTTGCATGGAATGCTTCAGTAATTGGCGCTGCTACAGGAAGTTTTGTTAAAACTGCATTAGCTACAGATTTAGCAAAATTTGGCTCATTGGGTGTTTTTAATTACATAAGTTCTTATTCTTTAGGTTTTTTCAGATATGCAATTCATGGAATACCGGAGATAGCTGCTTATTTTATTGGGGGTATATCTGGAGGAATTATAAGCGTGGCCATGATAAATCATGATATAGAAACTGATAAATTCAAGACGATAATGATGGATGCCTTAGATTTGTTTATGTTATCTATATTGGTATTGTTTATTGCTGCTGCAATCGAAGTTTATGTTACACCTGCATTGATTTCTGGACTTGGATAAATTTAAATATAGATTTTAATGAGTTTTTATATGGCTAAATATAAAGTAATATTTGACAGAGAGACATGCATTGGAGCTATAGCTTGCTATTCAGTTAATCCAAAATTTTGGGATTTATCAAAAGATGGTAAGGTAGACTTGAAAAATGCGAAGAAAAATAAATCTGGAAAATATGAATTAATCATTGAAGAAGAAGACTTTCAGATAAATAAAGATGCTGCAGATGTTTGCCCAGTTCTAGCTATAGTAATAGAAAAAATCAAGGATTAATACCCTTTTCATATATAGAAAGAATATCATATTTTTTCAACAATTTGAACTCTTTAGGCACTTCTTCTTGCTGAACAGATATGTAATAAACTGGATCTGTAAACCTTATTTTATGGGCCATATCCAATCTGAAATTCATAACCAATATTTTATCAGAGTTTATCTTCGGAGTTGTTTTGAATTCATAATTACTCGTGGAAATTTTATTATCTCTCTCAAAGCTATATTCATATGACCATATAAATTTTGGAATATTATTCCATGAATATGATGCTAATACTGCCGCCTGATATCCTGAAGATATATACTGAGATGATGGATATTCTTTTTTTATTTTATCTAAATCATTAATTATTTTTTGATCAAAATCGCTTGTAAAAAATCCATAAGTTAATCCACTTATTACTAATAGAGAAATTATTGTGCTTATATAAAACTCTTTTTTAGAAACTTTTTGCGAAACTAATAATATCAATATTGGAACAAAAATAAATAAATACTTTAAGTCCATACCACGAATACCAAATGCTAAAAAACATAAGGCCAAAAAAATTAATTCTTGCAAATATTTTTTTCTGTCTACCTTAAATATTTTATACAATAAAGGTGTCAATGCAATTGGTACAAGCAACCAATATAGATGTAATATTTGACCTTGTAAAAATTGATTTGCGGACACAAAATAATTTGCACCAATATATCTAATCATAGAATATAATGGATTGCCAAAGAAAATATAGTTAATTATCAATTCTGGAACTAATGCAATAAAGATCAATCCCATGTAGATTAAAGGAATGTAAAATTTTTTACTAATCATAAAGCATAAAATAAAAAGAGCGATTAAAATAAACGCAGAGTAATATATTAAGATTGCAATACCTGCGCTTAAACCAGATATTATAAAATAGGCATATAAATTTGATGATTCATACTTTTTGAATAATACATACGCCAATAATGCAAAAAAAGCAGATGCTACAATTGGATTAACTTGTATACTGACAAGCCAAGCTATTGGAGAAAACATCCATAAGTAAAGAGATATTTCATTTTTCGAATAGAAATAGATTAAAAGTCCTATAAATAAAAGCCAGATTGAAGTAATTAATTTTAGCGTAAACATATTTGGAAATAACTTCAATATCTGCGCACCAATAAATTGAGAAGTTAACGAATGCGTTTGAAACACATTCACATTGCTGATACCAGCAAACTCTTTTGTTGATGTTATGTATTCATGAGAATCTACAAAGTGAACTGTTTTTGAAAAATATGTAAATAATAAAATTGCTATAAAGTATAGAAGAAAACTTAATATTATTTTTTTTGATTTATTCATTTTTATGTTTATAAACTTTAAAAGAAAAGTATATAAACCTAACTAAAATTCTCTCTTTAATGGAGCATGATGCATTGGAAAAAAGAAAAGAGAACGCTCTTAATTTCTTTAAAAATAAAAAAACACTATTTATAATTCTCGCAATAATATTCATAGCAGGACTTAGTTTTTATATAAGGACTAGAAATATTGCTTTGCTGGATGGACATTTAGCCGATCCTGATGCACACGCATTTTTGAGATATGCAAGATCTGTTGTCGAAACTGGATCTTTACCAGAATTAGACACTATGAGATATGTACCTTTAGGATTTCACCCCAGATCTGAATTTAGTTTTCTGAGCTATTTTATTGCTTATATGTATGAATTTTTTAAAATATTCAATAATTCAATTACCTTAGAACAAATTGATATAATATATCCGGCCATTGCTTCTATTCTTGGAGTATTTTTCTTCTTTTTACTAGCAAGAAAACTTTTCGATTATAGGGTAGCATTATTAGCTACATTATTTTTAAATGTAATTCCAGGATATCTATTTAGAACATTAAGCGGTGTTTCTGACAAGGAAGCGATTGCTATGCCATTACTTTATTTATCTTTTTACTTATTCCTTTCAGCGCTTGAATCAAAAAGACTTAGAAATTCAATTATTATTAGCATATTGGCTGGAATTGCAACAGGAATAACTGCTTTAGCTTGGGGAGGAGTAGTCTATATACTTGTTGCCATTGGGGGGTATGCCTTATTCGAATTATTGTTATTAAAATTCTCAAGAAGAGATTTTTACGTTTACTCACTATGGGCTATTTTGACTCTTGGAATCATGTTAACTATCGGCTCTGGAAGATATAATATAAGTGTTTTAACATCATCGATAACTACCGCTTTAATATTATTTTCATTTTTATTTGCACTAATAACTTTCTTAATATACCACAAAAATATCTTAAATATTAAACATAAACTTGAAAAAATTAACTTTCCTCTATCTTTAAGCATGTTATTTATTACAGTTTTAATAACAATATTATTAACAAGCATATTATATGGTCCTTTATTTTTCTTTAATGTTATTTATGGAAACCTTGGAGAAGTTGTAAATCCACAGCAGACAGATAGGTGGAGCTTGACTGTAGCTGAGAATCATGCAGTTTTTATCGTAGATTGGTTTAATGATTTTGGACAAATATTAGTGTGGCTTTTGGTTATTGCTTCTATTTGGTTATTCTATGATATGGTAAAAAATATTGATAAATATAAATGGAAATTAACATTTGTCTATACGTTGTTTATGCTGGGATTTATATTTAGCAGATATTCAGCATCATCAATTTTAAATGGAAGCAGTGTTTTATCTTATATAGCATTATATGGATCGGTTATATTAATAATAAGCTATTTCGCTTATGTTTATTTTTATACTTTTATCAAAGACAAGGAAAGCTTTTCTCAGATATCTAACATGGATAAAAAATATACTATAATATTTATATGGTTCTTATTATCTATCGTTGGAGCCAAATTTTTAGCTAGATTAGTATTTTCATTTTCTCCATTGGTATGTTTATTATTTGCATTCTTAGTTTTTAGCCTAGTTGATTACCTAAAAAATAGTAATTCAATTAAAAATAAAAATGTAAAAGTTGTTAGCTATGTCATTTTAGGTTTAATGATTGCTTATTTGTTTTTCGGATTTTTGAAGACTACTTTGGCAGCTGCAGCTTCTGTAGGCCCAATGTATAATGTTGAGTGGCAGCAAGCTGAAAGATGGGTAAAAGCTAATACTCCTGAAAACTCTGTTTTTGTTCATTGGTGGGATTATGGATATCTAGTGCAAACTGGTTTTAATAGACCGACTGTTACTGATGGGGGTAATACTATAGGCCCTTGGAATTACTTTACAGCAAGATACTTATTAACTGCCCCCCCCGAAAATGATCAAACAATGAGTTTCCTTAAGACCCACAATGTATCTTATTTATTGATTGTTGGAGATGATATAGGAAAATACCCTGCTTATTCTAGCATTGGGTCTGATCAAAATTATGATAGATATTCTTGGATAGGCACATACGCAATAGACTTGCAACAATCACAAGAAAGAACAAATACTACTGATTACTTTTATAGGGGCGGAACTCCATTGGATGAGGATATAGTATATAATGGAAAACCTTTCCCCAAAGACCAATCAATAGTCTATGGATTTATAATGCCCATAACAAAAGGAAACAACAGCAGAATATTGCAGCCCACTTTAGTTTTATACTATAATCAGGCTTTTGAACAAATTCCTTTAGAATGCGTTTTTATAGATAATCAAGAAATCAACTTTAAAGGAAATAATTCGATTAAAGGCTGCTTAAGAATAATACCTTTTGCAACATCTTCATCAGTTACTGGCCAACAACCCACAATCAATCCTATAGGCGCAGCATTGTATCTTTCTCCTAAGGTTAGAAATACTTTGTTTACTAAACTATATTTATATGGACAAGACACTAAAAACTTTAAGTTAGCATATAGCGATGAAAACACTGGGATGCCTTTGCTAGTGTATGATGGCAGATTAATTGCTCCTATGAAAATATGGAATGTAACTTATGACCTCGGAACAAAAATCAATCAAACCTATTTAGAAACAACATATAATGATCCAACGGTCACTTATGTAACTCAATAATCATTAATATTTTAATTTCTTAATACCAAAAAGATTATAAATATCTTCCATTTATTTCTATATATGCATTCAAGTAAAAAGAGGATCATTCTTATATCAGCAATATTTCTAGTTTTAGGAATTGTATTAGCCGGATTATATTTTGAAAATTATTTTAAAATTTCTTTATTCAGGGCTCCTGGAGATATAACCATAACTATATCTCAGCCCGCAAGTGGAATGCTGTATACTTCTTTATTATTCAATATAAATTTTAGTTCACTTTCAGCTGTAGGAAGCATAGACAAATGTTGGTATCAATTAGACACTGGCGCTAATGTTGATTTAAACAATTGCAATAATCTTACCGGAATAAACTCTGGAACGGTTGGATTGCATAAATTATACATTTATTCTAATGATACTTCTGGAAATGTTAACAATAATAGCGTATCATTTTGGACAACATCTGCACCAACTACACCCTCTGTAGCAACACCAAGCATTAATGTAAATAATGTTTGTAACCCTTCCCAAATACAATTTCAAGGTTCATGGAGCGATGTATCTTTTTCAAAATTACTTATATCCACTGATTCATCTTTTAATAACTGCAATTATAATATTGTAAGCGGATGTTTATGCAATACTACCTCTTCTTATGAACATCCTTTAGGAATTTATGGATGGGTAGAATCATCATTTTGCACTGTAACAATGCCCTCAGCATCTCAAGTTACATGGTATGCTAGATCATGCGATATGTTTGGAAGATGTAGCACCACAACAACACCATCTACTCTTAACTGCCCATCTTATTCCACATGTACTGATTTTAATTGGACTAATACCACAATTAGGATATTACCTATTGACAAGGCTACAGGAAGCATAACTGGAAGTCCAAACTTCCCTTACATAGGATATTCAGTTAATACTACCATGAAGACAAATAGTATGGGCTATTTTGATAATCAAAATGAAATAAATTCTGTATGGACGTTTAATACAACATTACCAAGCACCGCTAATTTGTCTACTGCAAGTGCAACATTCGTTTTTTATGATGGCAATTACATCTCTGACCCAAATTACGCAGTTTTAGATCAGGGTGCGGGAAGTGGAGACTTCTATTATATGCATAATATTATAGATGTAATAAACGGATTGAAAATATCTGATTATGGTTCTGGAATTATGCAAGGAACTTTATGGAAACAAGATTTAAGCTTAGGCGCTAAAGGATGGATGAAACTTACAGACTTAATAATCAATCCAACCGGAACTACTAGTATATATGAAAGAGTAGGAAATACCTTTGCAACTTATTATGCACAATCTGCAGCAACAGGAACAGAGTTATTAAACGAAAGCAATGGCAGAACAAATAACTATTTATCATACGTAAATATAACTTTTATGAATAAGACCTGTGTTTCTAATTCTACAACCCCAACGCAATTACAAACTACCTATTCAAACATAAAACAACCATCAACATCAACTTATTCAGCAAGCGCAAATTATGAATTCAATGTAACTTGGTATCCAAGCATGGGAACAACATTCATGAACATTGTTTTGATTGAAAATGATTTCAATAGCACTAATGGCAATTTAACAAATGTTAGCTTATCCCCATCTAGTTTCCCTAATGATGAGTATTCTTATGATGTAATCGGTCTGCCTGTTGGAATCTATCATTATAAGTGGTTTGGATCAGATACACTAGGAAATGCTAATTATACAATGCCCACTCAAACTTTCATAGTTAACGTAGCATCTACAAATCCTCCTCCTACGGGCGGAGGCGGAGGCGGAGGCGGAGGCGGAGGAGGCGGAGGTCCCCCAGCAAGTTCATCCGAAAATGTCACTCTTAATATAACAAGCAATGTTAATACGGTTAATGTGTTTATTGATGGAAATTATGTCGGATTAACCCCATTGATACTAAGCATAGCTAAAGGTACCCATACCTTAAAATTAGAAAAGACAGGCTATGCAACCTTACAAGAAGAATTATCTGTACAATCAGATATATCATTATATAAAAACATGCAAATAAACACTCAGCAAAATGTTATCGAAACACAAAGACCAGAACAAGTTTACAAATTAGAAAACAATAATTTTATGGCATTAACAATAATGATAATAATCATGCTAATAATTGTACCAATAATAGGTTATACTTATTTCAGATCCAAGAAATAACTATTTCCAATTTACTTCTATTTCATCAACACGCCATCTTGGATTGATATCATAATCTTCTATTCTAGAATATTTTTCAGATTTGAATATTTTCATTCCAAGATAAGCAATCATTGCAGCTTGATCTCCAGAATATTTTAATGGACAAATATAAACCTTAGCATTTCTATCATTACACATAGAAGCTAGCATTTCATTGAATCTTTTATTTGCTGCCACTCCCCCAATAACAATTATCTCTTTTTTATCAGTATGGGCCAATGCCCTTTCAGTTACTTCTGTCAACATAGAAAAACATGTTTCTTGCAATGAATAACATAAATTATTAAGATCTTCTTTATTTTTTAACTGACGCAAGGCTTCTGATATTATTCCTGAAAAATCTATATCCATTCCTTTTACAGAATAAGGAAGTTTAACATATGAACCTTTTTTTGCCATTTCTTCTATTTTTGGACCTGCAGGAAAACCTAATCCAGATTCTCTACCAAACTTGTCTAAAGCGTTTCCTAAACCTATGGATAGAGTCTCTCCAAGAACTCGAAAGCGCCCAGATTCTAAAACTATTATCTGAGTGTTAGCACCAGATACAAATACATAAACAGGGTCTTTTAATGGATAAAACATAAAACCAGATTCTAGATGTGCAGCAATATGATTTACACCTATTAACGGTTTATTATGTTTTAAAGCTAAAGATTTAGCAAATTTGAAGGTTGTTAAAAGCGAAGGAGCTAATCCTGGACCTTGAGAAAATGCAATTGCATCAATATCATCAAAGCTTAGATTAGAATCATCAAATACTTTCTTTAAAACTATGTCTTTGTTGGCTTCCATGAATAATGAGGCTTCTTTAGGAATTATTCCAGAATCTTTTGTAGTATACATAGAACGAGCATCAGCCAGTATATTGCCCTTAGAATCTACAATGCTTGCTGCTATCGTGTGAGCAGTTCCTTCTATACCGAGAATTTTCATTTTAGAATCCTAACATACCTTTTATTTCATCATTTGGCTGCCATGGCGGATCGAATGTTAAATCAATATTTACTTTCTTAACACCCTTTATTTTAGACACTTCCTGCTTTATATTCTCTAATAACCATGGACCATATGGACAACCTGGAAAGGTGAAAGTCATTTTTATGTCTATTTCAGATTTATTTATCTTTATTTCATATATCAATCCAAGAGTGTATACATCTATATGCAACTCCGGATCAAAAACTTTCTTCAGTTTTTTGATTATTTCCTTTTCAGCTATCATAAAATACCTAGAAAAAAACACCTATAAAAACTTAACTAATCATAACCTTCTATCTTTATATTAGACTCTTTTATTCCTTCGAGCTTTAATGATTTTGAAAGATCTATAACCATCTGCGGGGATCCACATAGATAGAACATCTTATTATCAAGAGATTTTATCAAATCTTTTATCATTTTTACGTTAATCCTTTTAGTTATTCCTTTATATGAAGAATCTTGCGTTAATATTTGATAATAATCTATAAAATTATTTTTATATAGAGAATTCAATTCTTTTTTATATAAAATATCCTTTTTTGTTTTACAGCTGTAAATTAAAGTGACCTTATTTTTCAATTTTTTATCTTTTACATATCTTATCATAGAAATAAACGGAGCTATTCCGGTACTTGCACATATGAGGACCAAATCTTCGTGTAGGGAATCATCAAAAGTAAATCTCCCCATAGGATTGGAGATATCTAATATTTCTTTAGCCTTAAGACTATACAAATATTTAGAAACAAATCCATTAGGTTTTGAATCAAAGACTAATTCTATGAACCTTTTTTCAGAAGGAATTGATGTTATAGAATAAGCGCGCCTTATATCTTTATAATTTACTAATATGAACTGTCCTGGAATAAAATTCAATGCAGATTCTGGTTTTATTCTTAGGACTTTTGCATTATTCGCGATTTTTTTATTACTAATAACTATTGATTTCATAAAAATTGAATATCAAAATCATTTTTAAATATTCGCAATAGCATAGAAAGTTTTTTATATGCCAAATTTATACTTATATTTATGAAAAACCTACAAAATAATCAAGAAGATCATAGAATAGGATTTAGAGGAGAAATATACGATTATTTGCTTATTATTATTGCTTCATTATTCGTAGTAGGTTTTTTTCTATTAAAAACAATATAATCATTTTATTGAAACTTTCTTTACACCATAAACATTACTTAATTTGTTGATTAAAATAGATAATTTTTCCAATGTGTCTGGCTTTAACTCAAAAGTGCATTCTGCTCTTTCTTTGTCCACTACATTGGCCTTTGCGCTTTCTACATTAATGCCGGAGTTAGATATTATTTTTATTAAATCTGAAAAAAGCCCTATGCGATCTTCTGCAACAATATTAATCTTTATTGATGACCCAAAATTTTCTTTCCAATTTGCTTCTGCCAATCTCCCCCTTTTTACCTTTATTAAACTGCAATTACTTTTATGTATCGTTGCTATATTATTTTCATTTATTACTGCCGTTAACTTATCATTAGGTATTGGATTGCAACAATTAGCGAATTTTATTATGGCATTTTTATTGTTTTTTATTTCAAGTATCGATTTATACCTCGTGATATTTTCAATTTTTTTATCTGTGCCTTTTACAGGTATCTTTTCAAATTGGCGTATATATTTTTTTATCTTTTCGTGTGCATCTGATGTTTTTACAAATTTAAGCCATTCCCTGTTGGGCTTTT